>JARGOI010000031.1:0-3922 GCA_029212275.1 Thalassolituus sp. | reverse complement strand
CTGAAAAATAAGATGATTTTGGTGCCGGCGGCGTTGCTGATCAGTGCCTTTATGCCAGCAGCAATTATGTGGCTATTAATGGTTGGCGGTGCGTATTTGTGTTTTGAAGGCACCGAAAAAATATTGCATTCGATATTCCATAAAGACGCCAAAGAGGAAGAAAAAGCCGCACGACAAGCCGCGCTTTTGCAACCCGAAGTCGATATGGTAGAGCTGGAAAAAGAGAAAATAAAAGGCGCCATTCGCACCGACTTTATTTTATCGGCCGAGATCATTGTTATTTCGCTCGGCAGTATTGCTGCTTACACTCTGCCTTTACAGATCGTCGTACTGTCGTTTTTAGCTCTGCTATTTACCTTTGGTATTTACGGCATTGTCGCTGGCATCGTGAAAATGGACGACGTGGGTTTGTGGATGCTCAAACGTGGTAAAGAAGGTGGAATTCAGCAAGCGTTTGGTAAGGGGTTATTATGGGTGGCACCGCAATTGATGAAGGTTTTATCATTTGTCGGCACGCTCGCCATGTTCATCGTCGGTGGTGGCATCATCGTGCATGGCATTCCTTACTTATCGCACATAAACCATGAAATCGAATTGTGGGTAGCAAATCTCACCCACGTACATTTATTGGGTACGGTCGGCAGCCTTGGTGCACAGGTGGTGCTTGGATTTACGGTAGGTGCCCTGTTGGTGGGTGTGATGTCTGCTTGGCAGGCAGTTAACCGCAATAAAGAAGCGCATTAAGTGCAGCGCTGGCTGCTTACACCGGATTATCAATATCGATGAATTCAACAATGATGTCGTATTTATCAGCGAGATATTCACCCAACGCCTTGGCGCCATAACGCTCGGTGGCATGATGCCCGGCGCTGTAAAAATGCGTGCCGGTTTCTCGTGCTAAGTGCACCGCGGGCTCGTTAATTTCGCCCGTTAAAAAAGCATCCACACCCGCATCTATCGCTTTTTGCAAATAGCCTTGTGCGCCACCGGTACACCAGCCAATAGTTTCAATGGTGTCGCCTGCTTCTCCAATGTGCAAAGGTTCGCGCTGTAATTGCTCGCCAATCCATTCGGCAAATTCACCACCCGTCATGGCTCGCGGCAGTCGACCAATATTACCGGGGACGCTGGGGTCGGATTCATCCAGCAGACCATCTATTTGCAAGCCGAGTACATCGGCAAGTTGCACGTTATTGCCATACACCGAGTGCATATCAAGCGGCAAATGATAAGCAATTAAATTGATGTCGTGTCTTAGAAGGCTCGCCAAACGCTCTTTTTTTATACCAACGATGCGTTCGTCTTCGCCTTCCCAAAAATAACCGTGATGCACCAATATGGTATCTGCGCCACGTTCTATCGCTATATCAATAAGCGCTTGGCTTGCCGTAACGCCAGTAATAATAGAACGAACTTGCTCGCTGCCTTCTACTTGCAAACCATTGGGGCAATAATCTCGTATTTTCTTGGCATTTAAGACAGTATCTAAATGTGCAATTAATTGTTTACGTAGAATGTACATATCTGCTCCAATGCTGCATCGGATGAATTTTGATAAAGAGACACGATACGTCACGTCAAAATTGCATACAATAGAATCGTTAATAAGCTATCGGTAGCCAACGTAATTATGCGGCCTATTTTATTTCAATTTGTTTTGCCTAGTGCACTTGGATGTTTGCTAGCGTTAGCGATTGTTGCCTATTGGCCTTCGCAAGGTGCTATCTCACCAGCAATGACTTCAACCTTAAAAGCTAACAACACTGCTGAGAATATCCGCAAAGATCTTCATTATGGCCAAGTCAGTTATTCCCAAGCGGTAAAACAAGCAGCGCCAGCGGTAGTAAACATATTCACTAAAAAACTGGTCGAAAATAAAATCAACCCCCTGCTCAGTGACCCCGTACTGGGCAAGTACCTGCAAGTTCCCGAATCCTCTCAAAATCGTTTAGAAACAAGCTTAGGTTCTGGCGTTATCTTGACCGATGATGGTTACATCATCACTAATTATCATGTCATACAAGGTGCCGACGAGGTTGTCGTCGCTCTGATTGATGGCCGCGAAGCGGTGGCGCGCGTTATTGGTGTTGATAATGAAGCGGATTTGGCAGTGTTAAAAGTCGACTTACAGCCACTGACGACCATTCCTATGGCGCAAAGTCGCAATATTTCGATTGGCGATGTTGTACTGGCCATTGGCAATCCATTTAACGTTGGCCAAACCGTAACCATGGGTATTGTTTCGGCGACGGGACGTTCTGGTTTAGGATTGAATACCTTTGAAAACTACATTCAAACCGATGCGGCAATTAACCCAGGAAACTCTGGCGGCGCATTAATTAATGCACTGGGTGAATTAGTCGGGATCAATACGGCTATTTTTTCTAAATCAGGCGGTAACGAAGGGATTGGTTTTGCCATTCCTGCATGGGTTGCCTTGCAAGCTCAGCAAGACATTGCCACTTATGGCACGCGCATTCGCGGTTGGTTGGGCATTGAGGTACAAGAAGCGAACACTGAGTTACTGTCGCGTTTGAATTTACCGGAGGCTCTGTCTGGATTAATCGTGCGCGGTGTGGTCGAGGATGGTCCTGCCGCCATGGCTGGATTAAGTGTCGGCGACATCATCACGTCAATAAACGATGACAGCAGTATCAAAGCTCAAGAAGCGTTGAACTTGATTGCTAACTTAAGGCCCGGAGATATGGTCAAAGTCACCTTTTTACACGACGGCAAAGAACGTAAAACACGCGCAATTGCAGGTCAACGTAAACCTCAGCAAAACTTGCCATAAGCAGTATGTGATCTGGCGAATTGTTATTTTAATGCGTTGAGAATTTTTTCTAACGCTTGAAATAGCGACTTATTTTCCGCACTCGAACCTACGGTAAAACGTAAACATTGAGTTAATAGTGGATGCGCACCATCTAAACACTTAATTAAAATCTTGTGGTTTTTTAATTGTTCAAAAATTCCACGGGCATCGCACTTCAAGGTAGCAGCATCCACTCGCGCCAACACAAAGTTGGCTTCGGAATCAAACACCTGAAAGCCTAATTTACGCAACTTATCTTGCATAATTTGACGTTCTTTTTTGATCACCCCACACTGATCATGCAGAACACGATAGTGTTTTAATGCGTAAGCCGCAGAGGCTTGGGTCAGCACGTTGATGTTGTAGGGCATACGAATTTTATTAATTTCATTCAGCCATTCAGAGCGTCCAAATAACATACCCAAACGTAAGCCTGCCAAACCAACTTTCGATAAAGTGCGCATGACGACAACATGTTCGTACTTATCCAACCAAGACAAATGATTGCGACTGGAAAAAGGCAAGTAGGCTTCATCCAAAACCACCAATCCTTTACTGGCTTGAATAATCGCATGCAAGACATCTTCATCCCACAAATTGCCCGAAGGATTATTGGGTTGTGCCAAATAAATAAGCGCGGGTTGATGTTCTTTTATTGCACTGAGCATGGCGTCGCGATTCAGTGAAAAATCCTCATTGAGAGGCACGCCCACGTAATTAACGCCGACGTAGGTCGCGATCATTTTGTACATCACAAAACCAGGCTCAGGTGCTAATACCGTGGCACCGGGGAGCGCAACGGCCATGGTTAATAACTGAATAATCTCATCAGAACCATTACCCAAAACAATATCGTATTGATCTGGGACTTTCATCGCGTCACGCAAACCCGCAATCACTTCGGGCGCCGTTGGATGAGGATAGCGATTGATCGCGCATTCAGACAATATTTGCAGCCATTCACTGACCATTTCGGCTGGCCAATGGAATGGATTTTCCATCGCGTCTAACTTAATCATGCCGCGAGCATCGCCCACAGGATAGGCCTGCAGTGCACGAATTTCTGGACGGATAAGTTGGGCAACGCGAGTTTCAATCGACATTAAA
>JARGOI010000030.1 GCA_029212275.1 Thalassolituus sp. | reverse complement strand
AACCTTTGAATAACGACCACTTAATCTTAATTTGACCACGCTTATCCGACTCCATTAGCGCAATGTCATTCATTGACTTATCCTAGTATAAAATAATTGGGCTATTTTCATGAATAATGAACGTCGTTGCGTCAGAGATCTAAATAATCGACACGCTTTTAGCAGTATCAATATTAACCAAGGATTCACCTTGGTTGAGCTGATGATTGCAATTTCCATTGCTGCCATACTGCTTACGGTGGGTACTCCTTATTTAGGAAGCATACTTTCCAGTCAAGCATCAAAGCAAGCATCCTCTGCCCTATCCAACGACATTGAATTGGCCCGAAATTTGGCTATTTCAAAATCCGTTATAGTTGGTTTGACTCCTGCAGCGGGCGGTTTATCTGACGGTTGGCGAGTGGAACAATATACAAACGCTGACAATGATCCATTAACTCCAGAAACTGTCGATGCTGGCGTTGATGCTTTTCGCATCAAAAATGCTCGCGATATCGGTACGGGGATAGTCATCACATCCGCCGAGTTTGCGAATAATACGAGACCTATTTTGTTCAATGCCACAGGCATTCCCAGAAGCGCTGGAACCATTACGGTTTGCTCTGCTGATAGCAATATTGGAGATAAGTCGATAGGTGTTTTTGTATCTGGACAGGTCGTAGTCACACCAGGAGATTGTTAATGACAATACGTGCTCAACAAGGGATCACAATCATTGAGGTCATGGTAACCATCGCCATCACCACTATTGGTTTATTGGGCCTTAGTGCTATGCAAATGCAGGCCGTACGCTCAACTCAAGACAGCGGTCAACGATCTCAGGCCATATGGGTTGCTAATGACTTAATCAATCGCATAAGAGCCAACTCTACCGGCAACTATGATGTTGCCGGTGCGCCGGATTGTGAAGTTCAACCAGCAAAGTTTTGCAGTGCTTATAATAATGGCGCAGAAAGCCAACCAGCTGCTGCTGATTGTACTGTTGATGAGATGGCAACTTATGATCTATGGGAAACTATGTGCGGCATCCCTGTCGGCAATAATATTAATGCGATAACAACATCTTCCAGCTTGTTAACTGCACCGGATCTCGTCGTCGCTACCCAAGCCAATGGCGACGTATCTCTAACAGTAAGCTGGGATTCTCGTACCACCTCAGATACGCAATTTAGTATTAATGAAAACAGTCAAGGCGGCGCCAACGCCGCTGATTACCGATCAAGCTACACAGTGGTATTTCGCCCATGAAAAAGACAAATATCAAATTAATATCGGTTCAAAAAGGCTTAACCCTGATCGAGTTAATGATCGCGCTGGTGCTCAGTTTGGCAGTGATGTTTGCGGTGGGTAATTTATTGATTACTAGCAGTCGAACGGCTTCTTTATCGGACAGTATCTCTCAGACACAAGAAACCGGTCGTTTTGCGGTTGCGTTTCTTAACCGCCAATTGATGCAAGCGGGATACTCATCGTCAGCTACGGACGTCATTCCATTTGTTCCTATTGGTAATAATGCATTCAATACCCAAGACTCAACAACGGATAATACAGGTGACCGCATCGCTATCCGTCGGGCGATAGACGATAGCAATAGAGTGTCATGTGTAGGTTCTGCACTCCTTCTTCCTGATGGTAGCATTGTTCCTGAAGATGACATTGTAACCGACGTTTTTTGGGTAGAGGTCGATAATAATAATGTCAGTAGCTTACGCTGTGCAACATATCGAGATAGCGATAACTCGGTACTGTCAGGTCCTAATTCATTGGCTGCGGGAGTTGAAGCCATGCATGCCTTATATGGTGTAAGTGACGGGCTTACGCCCAATGGTGCTCGTAATGTCACTCGTTATGTTCGCGCCAATGACGTCGCTGACTGGACCAGCGTCTATGCTGTAAAAGTTGCCATGCTGACTCGTTCAGCAGAGGAAACTTACGGAGCGGGCATAGACAGAAATTACATATTATTAGATGCCGATATGTACGAATTCCCAAATGCTCGACTGCAAAGACAAGTATTTACCACTACCGTTGCCCGAGCTAACTTTTAAGGAATGTCGTGGGATGAATAAAAATAAATTGAAAGGGTTCACGCTACTTGAATTGATGATTGTTGTTGCTATCGTCTCGATATTAGCGACCATTGCGTTTCCCAGCTATCAAAGCTACGTGCAAAAAGGTAATCGCGCCGATGCCATCTCTGCAATGCAGGCCATATTGGACGCACAAGAACGCTTTTATCTTAATAACAATACCTACACGACTGATTTGGATGATCCAGACCCCACAATAGGATTAGGATTTCCAAACGATGCCATAGCCCTAGCAAATTACAACATCGCCGCTGCGGCCTGTGGCTCTGGATTAACAACCTGCGTAGAAATTACAGCCACGGCCATTGGCGATCAGGTCGCTGATGGCAACTTAATTATGAACACTCAAGGAAGAGCAGATAGAGATGATGGAGCAATCACCTCGTTGACAGGTAGGTAATTCCAATATGCTTCTTCTTAACAGTCCAAGGCATCAGCGTGGTGTCGCCTTAATCTTATCGTTAATACTGCTCACTGCTGTGACCTTTTTGGCCATTCTTGGACTAGAAGGTTCTTCGCTTAACCTCAAAAAAGTATCGAATACGCAAAAAAGCGAAGAAGCTTTCCAATGTGCATTCAGTGAACTAGAGATACATTTTGCCGAAACGACCCAGAACAGTTCTGATGTTCTCGATACACTTAACGAAGCTCGCTTTAACACAACGGTAGCAGGTGATGGCACCCTGAGTTGGGCAAGCGTTCAGGGAACCAGCGTAGCACCATGTCCGGGAAGCACCACTTTCGAAGTTGTCTATACCGGGGACATAAATATAAACAATACTCTTAATAACGACACCAGCGCCGGAACCTTTGAGTATCTCCGTTTTGATTTAATCGCGACATCCTCCATTGCCGGGATATTCGGCTCTTCTCAGGTTCTCGGCATCGACCGTATCGCACCCAAGGTTCAATAAAGGCGTATGACTATGAAAAAATTGCTTCCTATAGTGGCCGGTATTACAGCAGGCTCTCTGGCTTTATTAAGTGCAGCGGATGACACCGAGGTGTTCGTCGGTGCGGGTGGAGATGCAACACCGAACATCCTAATGGTTCTTGATACATCGTTGAGCATGTCTAAGACGGCCAACGGAGCGAATGCCGAACCCTATGTATCAACTACGGTGTATGACGACAGCAGGTTTGGCTTTGAACCCAACGCTTTATACGTTTATAACACTTACAAGAGAAATGAAACTCGTTACCCCAAGATTCCTTCGGTTCTGACAATGACCGTCGATGCCACCAGCGCGTATTGGATAAAAAAATATAAGGTTCACTCCGACCTAGTTAACAACCCAGTGGTGCGCTGTGATGTTTCACTATCTGACACAAAAAGTCAGAACTCATATATGAGTGGGGATACCATTTCTACTATCCTTGGACGACAGGGCTATTATGTAGGAGAGTGGGTTTTCTGGAAAGCTAAGGACTTTCCGGCGGATAGTCATGGCTGGAGTGCACCATATTACATAGACGAAATGTATGAGTTTTACGAGAAGAGTAATGGCTATGACTACCTTGCTTATGAAGACCCTTATGAAGCCGTCAAATTGCTCACTGATATCCCCGGAGTAAACAGTCAATTATTTGGAAATACTTCGATAGACGGTCTGCCTGTCGTTGATACCAAAGATGGGTCCTCCCGGATTCTGCAGTGCATACAAAGTAAATCAGGGTCCAATAACGACTATTCATACAGTGGCAGTAACTTCGAGTATCTTTCAAATAATTCTGCTAATTCCCCATACAGTAATTCCAGCTCTAATAGACATTCGGACTCTTATCGTTATAACATTTTGGTGTCTGGTAACTATCTTAACTATCTTTCTTATATCCAAGAATTAAGAATTGATGTACTACGAAGAGCAGTCAAAGACGTCGTCGAAAATGCTACAGGCATCAATGTGGGGGTAATGCGGTTTGACGAAAGTGGCGGAGGCGGTTTCATTGATGTTGGTATTGATGACGTCAATACCACAGGAACAGACATTGTTAAGCGCGTAAACCTGTACGGAACGGATGGCCTCACTCCATTGGCTGAAACACTTTACGAATCCTATTTATATCTTTCAGGACAGGAACCCAAATACGGTGACAATGCTGACAACTCTATTGTCTGGAGCACACTCCCAAATCCTAATGGATTTTCTGATTATCGTAAAACCAACGCTTTCGATGCCCGGATATCCAATACTGTTATGACGAATGCTGGCACAAGCAGTGCCAGATATATAGCCCCCGATGCGCTGTCATGTACGCCAACCAAACTGATTTTATTTTCCGACGGTGATCCGACAGGGGATGCAGGAGCGGACTCTGAAATTGAAGATCTTATCGAAGATCGGATAAGTTATGCTGGCCTCAGCTCTGAGGGCTACTCGGGCAATGCCGATTGCTCAGCTCGTGGCAATGGAGAGTGCGGGGATGAACTCGCCTTCCTGATGGCAAATACCAATATCAGAAATGACCTGACCGGCATTCAAACAGCGACGCTCGATACGATTGGTGGCTTCCTTGATCGTAACGTCTCCAAAGAGAAAGATGCTATCGACTACTTACAAACACTTGCCGCTGCCGGTAATGGAACTTATTACTCCGCAGATAAATATGAAGATATTGTCACAGCACTGAATAATTCATTTCGTAATATAAAAGAAGACCCAACAAGCTTTATCTCACCAACCGTGGCTGTCAGCTCCTACAACAGTCTCAAGGTGACCGACGAGATTTACTACACGGTATTCCAACCCAGTGCCACAACAGCATGGAAAGGTAATCTTAAGAGATACAAACTTGGCAGCACCGCTGAAGTACTGGCAGATATCGGACAAGATTATGATCCTGACAATGGCGAGTCTCAAAACTATGCCGAAGGCCCCGCAGTCGATCCCAATACAGGTTTTTTCAAGCTAGAGGCACGAAGCTACTGGAGTGAAACTGCCGATGGTTATTTTGTACAGCAAGGCGGAATGGCAAATCGGCTGACCGCTGATCGTAAGATTTTGACCCGCACCAGTGGCACGACCCTTACCTCGATATCATCACCAGTGAGTCGTGCGTCTACAATAACCGAACAGAACTCTCATATATCAAATTCCCTGAAGAGCACTGTTCTCAGCAAATCACTGCTCGGTATTACAGGTGAGTCCGATGCTACTCAAGCTGAGCTCATAGAATGGATAGCTGGACTAAAACGTGAAACTAATGACGCAGGCAACACGACTCTTACAGCAAGAAAAGAGCTCGAAGATCCGCTGCATAGTCAGCCCCTAGTCATCAACTATGAAGCAGGAAAACGAGTGCTGTTTATGGGAACCAACAGTGGTTATTTGCATGCATTTAATATCGAATGGGGAGATTCAGCAGCAGAACAAACAGCCGGCGAAATATTCTCATTTATTCCACGCGAGCTATTAAAGAATCCTAAATATTATTTTGCACCCGAGTCTTCATTTGACAAAATTTATGGAATGGACGGCCAGCTATCCTATTATCATAAAGATGACAATTTCAACGGCATTGTCGATGGCTCAGATAAACTATATCTTTACGCTGGTATGCGCAGAGGTGGTAGTAGTTACTATGCCCTAGACATTACCGATCCGACTAACCCATCTTTTGTATGGCAAATTAACGGCCCTTACCAAACGACCGTTCAGAATGTACCCTCAACAACATCGGGCTTCTCTCGCCTGGGTCAAACATGGTCAAAAATGAACGTGGCACAAGTTCGCTGGGGTAACTCCAATAAAGTCGTACTGATATTCAGCGGTGGCTACGATATTGATAACGATGATGAAACTGTAAATTCACCAGATGATATCGGCAATACTTTATATATGGTAGACGCCGAGACTGGCGCACTCCTCTGGGATGCCTCTTCCAATGCGACTCTCAATGGTGATATGGATCATAGCTTTGCTGCTGATCCGGTCATACTTGACCGCGATAGAAATGGTATCGCCGACCTCATCTATGCAGCGGATACGGGCGGGCAAGTATGGCGCTTTGATCTCACACAGTCAGGGAGTGTGGACTCAAGCAACTTTGCATCTGGTTATGTGATAGCAGATCTGGCAGGTACCGGTGAAACTGCAGACATCAGATTCCTGAGTAGTCCGGATGTTACGTACCTAGATTATAATAACTACAGTTCTGGCTATCCTTCAGAAGATGCAGCAACAGATTGGGATTCCCAAGCGTATATTATGCTCAGCATTGGCAGTGGAAACCGCGCCGATCCACTAGATACATCGGTGCAGAATTATCACTTCCTGATCAAGGATGTTTTTGGAACAAGATATCCGACAACGGCTCCAGCAGCATTGTCTCTCAGCGACCTAAAAGCATGGGGCAGCGGAGATTCAACTTACGGGTGGTATATCCGCTTACCAACATCAGGAGAAAAGTCGTTATTCAAATCAGCAACACTGAGTGGTGAGTTATATTTTACAACTTACGCGCCGACGGCTTTAGAGGAAGAAGCTATATGTGGAGGAAATTCAGGAACGTCTAAACTCTACAGAGTAAACCTTAAGACACCGGACAGACTGGCTGAGTCCAAAACATCGAATCAGCCATACTTTCCTGGAAATCCGGTTTTAATTCCCCTACCCGACGGTGACGGAACCTCTGGAGACAACAAAGAATATGGCGTTATTGTGGGGACAGAAAGGCAGAATACGCAGACCTTCTTCGGAAACAGCCTAAAGAACTACTGGAGAGAACAACGAAACTGATTAAAAATGGAGGCGTGCAATTACTGATATTTTCCACTTCTAAACAGTCAATTGCCGGTAAATTAAGAGGCGGGTAACGCCTCTTAATTGATACCCTCAGCCTATTTAGCTGTTTTATAAAAACAACATTCTCTTATTGGTTTAGAGTTTTTAAGGTATACGCGCCAAAGAAACGTCTATTTCATTCAGCTTGTTGTTTTAATTTGTCGCATAAAGACATTATATGGTGCTAAAAAAGTGCATATTATGGTGCTAAAAAAGTGCATATTTATTTTTTTATTAGACAAATACGGTCATTAATACATTTGTCTGAAACTGTCATTATTAGGTATTTTTAACCATGCATATTCCAATGCAACCTGTAAATACCGATATTAAAAAAAGACAATTTCAGTTAATATTAACCTATATATAACTCAGGATGAGACTGATGCATCAACCGAATTGTAACTCTCAGCGCGGCATTGCCCTTATCACCTCTCTGGTGTTGCTTACCTCGGTGACCTATTTAGCCATATTGGGCCTACAAGGATCGACACTGCAGGCAAAAATGGTGACTAACACACAATTACAATCGAATGCGTTTATTGTGAGCCAAAGTGAGCTTGAAGCCCACTATGCGTTATCAAGGACTCAAGAAGGACTTAGCTTATTTGACCAAGCCATGTCCGATCTCAAAAGAAATGAAAGTAATGAAATAGAATACGATGGCGAAGGTAACGTAGAGTTTCAGCCCATCGGTTCTAATCTTCAGGATTCAAGAGGTGGTGATTACTTATCAATGAAGATTGACAGTACCGAAATCACCACTGAAATCACCAGTTTAAGCAAAGGTGCCATTGTGAGAAATGCTTTTTCTGGTGACAGCTCTATCGGTCAATTTTCAACGGAAGCATTTAATATAAACACCGTTACTAATGCATCGGCTGATATATCATCTTCTCAAAGTGTTGGTATTACTCTTATTGTACCAGTGACGAATTGATCGACGTTTAAAGGAATAGAACGATGTTTAATAGAATAAAAAATAATATGACTATTCATTTTCTTACTGCATTCATCATTGTTATCGCAGGCACTGCACATGCGGACGATATTGATGTGTATGCCGTTAATCAAAATCAAAATTTGCTGTTTGTATTTGATACGTCTCTGTCGATGGGAAATTTAGAATATTATCAACCCGGAGCAGTATACGATCCAAACTTTGAATATCCAATGAGCTCAAATGGCTATGATCCAGATTCCATTTACATCAATAAAGAAGGATTTTTAAGTAAAATTACCGATGCCATTAATGGTAGTGGATCTTCTTTGGATGGACGAGGTTCTACAGATACCGAAATCAACTCAATCAAAGTAGCACGCATCTCGCGTGAGAATGTCATGTGCTCACAAATATTGAACGAAATTGATGAGTTTGGTGTGTATAACTCTAAAAATGGCAATACACGTTGGAACGATGACAAAGACGGTCGTTTTTCAATCTGGGATCGCTCTCAAAATAAATGGTATGCTCCGGGTGGATTAGGAGAACTAATTTCTAACGTTGGTTCACTATTATCAACCGCAACGGGTATCGAGCTATTCCAAAAACTGCTCGGCATCAACCCGGCGCCAAATGATATTGTTGCTTGCGCCGGAGGTGATTCTCCGACAAATTCAAATTACGTATCTCCCAGCAATAGTTATTCCAAAAGAAGAAATGGTTCAAGTGGCCCTTTCAGCAATTCTGGAAGTGCTTATCAAGATGAGACAAGATTTCTTTTCCCTAGGTATTTTGACCTCGCCTGGTCAGGTAACTACTTAAACTACCAAATTGCACGTCGAGAGATTTTAAATTTCACACTCAGTAATCGCACTTCTAGATTGGGTCTCTCTCGAGCTGCATTGATTAATTCGATCAAAAATTTAGAAGAGCCCGAAAAAATACAAATGGGCTTAATGCGCTTTGATATTCGCAATACCGACACGAAAAGCGGTGATGGCACTAACGGTGGCTTTGTTTCTGTTCCCGTCGAGCCATTAAGCGACAATCACGAATACATGCGCAACAAACTGAATCGTTATCATCCAGCAGGCAATACTCCCTTATCAGAAACCATGTATGAGGCATATTTATATCTTAGTGGGAGACCGGTGAAATATGGTCTGAATAGCGACTCCTACTGGTTACGCTTAGAAGAGAATATTAATACCATTTTTGGTGGCACACCGGTGAATGATCAACCCCTTGAAAATTTACTAGGCGCTGTAGGGTTGTTAGCACCGGGAGAAGCCGTCAATGAGATCCCTTCACCTTCCGTAAAATCGCGAGATGTTACCGATATCAGTGATTTTAAAACGACTGAATCTAAAAATTATGCATTAGATGAAACGGTATATGGAATCGGCGATGCTTCTGGGCTTAATACTGCTCCCAACAGAGAAGACAACTACTACGCACATGATACCTATTACAGTACTGGAGAATCATACAACGCTCCGGACTTAGGCGAGTGTGGCAATACACAACTGGTACTATTTACGGATGGTTTGCCGACCGATGATTCCAATGCTAACAATCTCATTAAAAGTCTTATCACTAGCAGCGGTCTGACCTTGCCAAGTGGCATGTCGGCGAATTGTTCCGGAGACGGAGGTTGTGCCGATGAATTGGCCTATGTAATGGCTAATTATGATATCGACTTAGACCCAGCTGACGATAGCAAAGCATTGAATGTGACTACGCACGTCGTTGGTGGATTTATTAATAACGGATCAACGGTAAATTATTTAACTCAGTTGGCGAATGCCGGTGGCGGTAGCTATTACAATGCGCGTAACTACGAAGAACTAGAAGGCGTGTTCACTGACATCCTAAATGGCTTTGCAGGCTCAACTACTACCTTTTCATCGCCTGGCTTATCACTGAGCAGCACCAATCGCTTATCGCTTTCCGATGAACTTTACTTCGCCCTCTTCTCACCAGAAACAAGTCAGAACTGGCGCGGCAACTTAAAACGTTACCGCATTGATGAGTCAGGCACCATTGTCGACTCGAAGGACAATAGCGCAGTAGACAGTAACGGGGCATTCATCAGTACATCGCAAAGCTTCTGGGCAGAACAAGCCGACGGAGATAATGTTGCCGACGGTGGTATTGCCAATCTATTAAATTTAGGTAATCGCAAGATATTTATGTCGGATACGGACGACGATAATATAGACGTACCTCTGTTAGATATTTCTATCAGACCTGTCAGTATTGGTAATGCAGTAGCGAATATAAGCACGTTACTGGACTCATTAAATATCAATAACAATGCTAATTTTTCTGATATTTTGTCGAACTCAACAGGCTTACTGGGAATTGATAGCAATATCAACCCTAACGAGTTAATCGCTTGGATAGGTGGAGTCAACCAAGATGGAACAGCACGTTTAGAAATGGAAGATCCGCTCCACTCATCGCCGGTAATGTTGCGTTACAAAGACACAAGCGACAACGTTGATAGAGCTATTTTTGTTGGGACTAACAGTGGTTATTTGCACTCTTTCAATCCAGATGTAGACCCAGGTACCAGTACATCAACCCCTGAGTATTTTTCTTTTATTCCACGCGAACTATTACGCAATGCTTCATACTATTTTTCAGGAGCAAACTTCTTAAGCAATAAAAAATATGGCGTTGATGGCCCATTAACGTCTTTCCATAAAGACACCAATCGAGATGGCTTTATCAATAATGGTGAAAAAGCATACATTTACATGACGCTTCGCCGTGGTGGCCAATCTATTTATGCACTTGATGTAAGCGATATAAATCAACCTAAATTAGCGTGGCAAATACACGGTGATTATAGCCAGCTAAACTGGAACGATAATCAGGTCACCACACCTAAAGATATTGTGAACATTCCAGCCAAATCCACTGGCTTTGATTTACTAGGTCAATCATGGTCCGCTATGGAACCCTCCGAAATTCGCTGGAAAGGCGAACGTAAGTTTGTGCTATTTATGGGCGGCGGCTACGACACAGCCTATGACACCGACCAAAACGCGACCGCTAAAGTAGGCAACACCGTTTATATGATCGATGCTGAAACAGGGGATATGCTCTGGGATGCAAATGAGCATGCTATCTTGACAAACAGCCAAGACCAAAATATGGATGCTTCTTTTGCAGCACCGGTCGTACCGATTGATCGTGACGGCAATAGCCTAACCGATATGCTATATGCCGTCGATGTCACTGGACGTGTATGGCGCTTTGATTTAGCAGAACAAAGCAGCGACTCAGACACCGTAGCAAGTTTTGCCCAAGGTGGCGTAGTGGCTGACATCAACAGTGATGGCGGAAAACGCATGGTTTATAACAAACCCGACATCACTTTACTCAGTCGCAACGGCCAACAGACGATCGCTATTGGTATTGGCAGTGGTTGGCGCGCCAATCCTAAATTTGATAATAGCGCGACCGCGGACAAAGATTATTATTTCTTAGTCAAAGATAAAAATGGTAAAGGGGTTCCTACTTTCGGAGTTAACGGCACTTATCAACTGACATCCTTTGCTGACTTAGCAGAATGGGGAACACCAGATGCTAGCGATGCAACAAAGAATGCTTCGGGTTGGAAAATTCCTTTAGAACCCAATGAACGTATTTTATCACCTTCAGTCACTTATCAAGGAAATGTTTTCTTTACGACCTACACCTCTCCTAATCAGTTAGTTAACTGTACGCAGAGGCTTGGGATAGGCCAGCTGTATGAGATCAACTTGTACGATACTGATCCTAGTAACTCAGTGTACGGTCCATCAGATATCCTAAAACCAGTAAGCGGTTGCTGTGGCGAAGGCATTCCTTCTGAGCCATCAATACCCATTTTCCCTGCGACTAGCGCAGGCAATGGAGGAGGAGCGGCGGCTAATTGTGCTAATTCTTTTGCTTCAGTAATTGTCGGCACACAAGCAGTGCAGACATCATTGAACAGCTGCTCGTTATCGGATAGGAATTATTGGCGAGAAGATTTATCTAGATAGCCCTAGATGTTAATGCATAAAATTGGCGCAGAAAGTCAGCGCCAAAAATTAGAGTAACAACAAGGAAAGCTTAAGAAAAAACCCGCGAAGACGCGGGTTTTTTTATGTCACTGAATGTCGTTTATTTGATCAGTCAATTGGGGTCATGCGTAATTCTTTAGGCAATGAAAAAACAACATTTTCTTCTTGGCCTTGGAGTTCTTGTGGTTCTTGGCCTCCCAACGATTTGAGCTTAGCAACGACTTCACGCACCAACACATCCGGGGCCGAGGCTCCCGCGGTTATACCAACAGCAGACACACCCAACAACCATTCTGGTTTAATTTCGGCGGCATTATCAATTAAATACGCCGCTGCTCCCATGCGCTCGCCCAGTTCACGTAAACGATTAGAATTGCTGCTATTGGGAGAACCGACCACCAGCATAAGGTCACATTCGCTCGCTAAGGTTTTTACTGCATCTTGGCGATTTTGGGTCGCGTAGCAGATATCGTCCTTGCGTGGTCCGGTGATATTTGGGAATTTGTCGCGCAGCAAATCAATGACACGCGAGGTGTCATCCATCGAGAGTGTGGTTTGAGTCACGTAAGATAAACAATCGGCATTACGCACGTTTAAATCAGCAACGTCTTCTTCGTCTTCAACAAGATAAATATTGCCGCCATTACTGTAATCGTATTGGCCCATGGTGCCTTCTACTTCAGGATGTCCTTTGTGACCAATTAAAATGGTTTCTCGCCCTTCGGCACTGTAGTGACTAACTTCTAAATGCACTTTAGTCACCAGAGGACAGGTGGCATCGAACACTTTCAAACCGCGTTCTTGTGCGTTGCTGCGCACAGCTTGTGAGACGCCATGCGCAGAAAATATAACAATGCTGTCGTCGGGCACTTCATTTAATTCATCAACAAAAATGGCACCGCGTTCACGCAAATCATTGACCACAAATTTATTGTGTACTACTTCATGACGCACATAAATGGGCGGCTCAAATAATTCTAAAGCGCGATTTACAATATCGATTGCGCGATCAACACCGGCACAAAAGCCACGAGGATTGGCCAATTTAATCTGCATTGATAACCTCAATAATCTCAACATCAAAAAGAAGAGATTTGCCTGCCAAGGGGTGATTAAAATCTACCATCACCCAATCACCGTCTATTTTATCGATCACGCCCGGTAGCTCCGCTCCTTGCGCATCAGCAAAGGACACCATGAGACCTGGCGACAACGGCATGTCCAAAGGAAAGTCTTTGCGCTTCATTTCTTGCATGTTTTGCGGATTCGGTTGGCCAAATGCTTCTTGCGGTGGCAC
>JARGOI010000473.1 GCA_029212275.1 Thalassolituus sp. | reverse complement strand
ATTATGAATACGCGCAATATCTAGATCCTTGCCCCTTGTGCATTGTGCAACGAATCGTTGTGTTAATGATTGGTTTGGGATGTTTGCTGGCTTTCTTTTTACGCCATGCTTCATGGGGATTGTGGCTAACGGTGCTTTGGGTAGTCGCTTGGTCACTGTTTGGTTGGTGGGTGACTGATCATCATCTCTGGATACAAAATTTGCCAGCGGATCAAGTTCCTTCTTGTGGTCCTGATTTGGCGTATATGGTGCAAACGCTTCCCTTGGGAGAGCTGATTAGCACGATGTTGCGTGGTAATGGCAGCTGTGCCGAAGTGTCATGGACATTTTTATCGTTCAGTATGCCTTGGTGGATGCGGGCGGTAAGTATTGGTTTTGTCATTGTTAGTGTGGTTGGCTTGATCCGTACTTGGCCCAAAACCGCTAGTTCAGCGGTTTAATGACAAAATGCGAGTGTTTACTAACCTGTCACGATAGAAATGCATAGAAGTGTTCGTTTGCAAGTTAAAAAAGTGACAAAAGCTGCTTGCCATAGACTTTTTAACAGACCTATAGTGACCAAACGTAAGAATGAACTTAATCATATTCAGTTGCTTTCAGTGAGAAAGCCTAGGATTTAAACATGTTAGAAAAATGCAAAGATGCACAGGAACGTTGGGGTGGTGTTCACCGTATGGTTGATACTTGGTTGAATAATCGCCAATCTTTGATTGTTCTATTCTGTAATTTGTCTACCAGTAAGCCTTTGTCTACCGAAGAGCCTCTGGGCCATAGCATTCAGCGCTTCTGTGAAGTGATGATCGATTATTGCTCCGCTGGTCACTTTGAAATATACGAACAGCTAGTTGCTGAAGCGCGTGAGTATGATGACGGTGGGGTTGAACTGGCGAATGAGCTAGTACCGCGCTTAGACGCACTGACCGCTAAATGCGTCGATTTTAACGATACTTACGACAAATTTTGCACGCTTGAAGAATTGTGCAAATTATCTGCTGATCTTTCGGCGCTTGGTGAGGTATTAGAAGAGCGTTTTCAAATTGAAGATCGCTTAATCGAACGATTGCATACGGTTCATCAAGAAGCATCAGTCGCTAGCTGATTCTGTGTTTTCAGATACAGTGCTTTGCATTTTAAATAAAGAATATTGACGTCGTTTGTAAAAGCCAATCTCTTTGAGTCTTGGTCTACACTGTAAGTTAACACCCACCGTGGGGTTATTTTACTGAACAGGATCGCTCTACATGGCTTTTAAAACGATGATTTTGGTTGTGGCGATCAGTCTACTGACTGGTTGTCAGACTGCCTCCCCTCCCGTTAAATCCTTAGAAGTCGCTCATCAGGGTGCCTACAGCATTCAGTTAAATCATGCCGGTACCGCAGCTATGGTCGGCAGTCTTTATCACGGTGGCAGTTATTGGACATTAAGCTCTGGCAGCGCAAAAAGCAGCGAGCGTCAGTTTGACTGGAATCACAAAGCAGACACCCTAACCAATATCACCAGTTCGGCTTTTACTCCTGATGACGACTTTGTCGCCACCTCCGATGGCCGCACCATTGTCTTGTGGAATACCGCAACAGGTGAAGCTGGTTGGTTTTGGAATGCGCCGGGTACCATTCAAGACATGGCTTTGACTAGTGGTGGTCGTTGGGCTGTGCTCGGCATGGATGACTATACCGCGACGGTTTTTGATATTCGTAACGGTGGCATTCGTCACCGCTTATCCCATGATGGCATTGTCTATGACGTCAGTATCAATAATGCTGGGCTTTTGGCAGCCACGGCCAGTGGCGACTTAACCGCCGCTGTTTGGAATTTAAACGACGGTTCACGCCGCTATGAATTTAAACATAAGAATCAGGTCAAAACCGCTGAGCTATCGCCCAGCGGACGTCTTTTATTCACCTCGGCGTTAAGTGAACCTGGCCGTTTGTGGGACTTAAACACGGGCAAATTACTGCGCGAATTTACTAACGGGCGTGGTCATTTCTCCGCCGTTCGATTCAGTGATAACGAGCAGCAAATTTTAACGGGCTCAACGTCTGGTTTGATTCAGTTATGGAATACCCGGTCGGGTGAAGAGATGTCACGCTGGCGCACCACTGATCGGGCCCAATGGTTGGGGGGCAACGTCATGGTAGAAGATGTTGCTTTTGCTGGGAGTCTTTACCTTGCTTCGGGTGCCGATGGGCAGATATATTACTACGAGCGTTGATCGTTAAAGACGTTTAAGAGACGCCTTTAGCCATTAGCTAATATTTAAACAAACCAGGATCTCATGTCGAATCTTTACGAAGTTCGCAGTGTGCGTTATTCCAAACCGATCACGATTCTTATTGCGAATGCAAA
>JARGOI010000472.1 GCA_029212275.1 Thalassolituus sp. | reverse complement strand
GGCAAGGGTCAGCAGAGTGAAGCGAAATTGCCAAGCCACGAACGCTTAGCAACAGCGCCTATTTTTGATGATTTAGCGGCGTTTACAGAATGGCTGATATGTCAGTAAATATAGTAAGTACTTACTTTTTCCATTTCGCCCAAGGATCAACACTGCCAGCCATTGATTCAGAATTTTTCGACTCAGAGTTTTTAGATTCGGAATTTTTCGATTCGGAATCAGCAGTATTCTCAGACCAACGAGGTTCAGGTTTTTCTGATCGCTGTGGAGAGGATCTTGAGGAAGATCGCTCGGAAGGCCGAGCTGACGTTGGTCGACGATTCGAATTAAATTTACCATATTCCGCTGCTTTCTTAGCGCGCTTTTCTTGTAAGCGCTCAGCATCTTCCAAACTCAATTCTTTCGGTTCGCCCGGTGCTTGATCGGCAGGAATAATGCGATCACGAGGCGATAGCGCAAATTGCTGTGATGAGGCGCGCGGCAGACTTTTGTATTCGTATAAATAAAAGGTTTCGACTTTTTCTCGCGCCCAATCCGTCTTTTTTAAAAACTTCACGCTGGATTCGATACTAGGATTGGTCTTGAAACAATTAATATTTAGGTAGGCGTATAGAATTTCAAAACTGTAGTGATGCACCAGTTGCGTCAGCATTTCTTTTAGACCAACGCCATGCAACGGATTGTTTTGATAATTAGAGGTATCGTTCATATAAATCTCAAGCAAAGAAAATGGCGAATGCCGCTTTGTGCATTCACCATCGATAATTGAAACGTCAGGAAAAAGGCTGCCAAAGATATATTTTTTGCCAGCCATTCAACAGTCTCAGATCAATGATCTTAAGATACCTAGTATAAAGGACAAACCCTATGAGCGTTATCCCGATTCACGATTTGCTTAAAGGGCTTGCTCACAGAGTCTGCTCTAGCTCAATATTGCACCACATGTCATTTACGACACTGTGTTCCACGGTAACTGACCAGGCGCAGCGTCAACAAAATTAAAGTACTGCTCTAGTTGATCAAGAATGTCGCGTATCAC
This sequence comes from Thalassolituus sp., assembly GCA_029212275.1. Taxonomy (GTDB): domain Bacteria; phylum Pseudomonadota; class Gammaproteobacteria; order Pseudomonadales; family Oceanobacteraceae; genus Thalassolituus. Next base: position 1,316 of record JARGOI010000472.1, on the reverse strand, counting down.
CTCTTCCTGACTGCAACCATACAAGTCATAACCAAGCCCACCATTGCGAATAAATACATTAGCTTGCCAATGTTTAGATTCGCTAGGACGATCGTTATGAACTTCAGGGACAACGTGTTCGGTCGCCAACACCTGGTAATAAAAATCGACTTCTTTATCCCGTTCTAATTGAAAGGTAAGACCGTGCTCTTCTTTGGTGATATTGGCTTTCCAATCGTGTACGGCGAGTTCTTTTTTGACATTGTCCATCGCCGGAGACACCACTTCTTTGATAAAGTTTTCTACCTTGGGTTCTTCTGGAAACTTCAACAAGCTGCTCAAGCGCTTACGCCAACTGCCTTCACTACTGTGTGCTCGTATGGGTCTGATGGCATCGAGCGTTGCGCTACGGTGACCTTCAATCACCAAGGCTCGCCAAAGTCCAACGACCGCAACCAGCATGATGATGGCAAACGGCAACGCCGCCAAAATACTCATGGTTTGCAAGGCACTGAGTCCCCCGGCCAACAACAGAGTTGCAGCAATGAGGCCCTCCATTGAGGCCCAAAATACACGTTGCCAAACAGGTGTTTCTAAGGCACCACCCGAGGCTAAAGAATCGACCACCAAAGACCCCGAATCCGATGAGGTGACGAAGAAAGTGATGATTAAGAATACCGTAATGACGGATAAGAAGGTCGACCATGGCAATAGATCATAAAATTGGAACAGGGCCACGGAATGATCTGCCTGCACCTCGCCAATCAAGACGTTTTTACCCTCCGCCATAATCATGTACAGGGCGGTGTCTCCAAAGATGGCAAACCACAAGAACGTAAATAACGTAGGCACAGCCAAAACACCAACAACGAATTGACGTATCGTACGGCCACGGCTAATTTTCGCGATAAACAGACCCACAAATGGTGCCCAAGCAATGGTCCAAGCAAATATAAACAAGGTCCAATTACCAATCCAATCGCTTTGCGTGTACGCCTGAATATTAAAGGTACGTTCGACAATATTACTCAGGTAAGCACCGGTGTTTTGCACGAAAGCATCCAAGATGTGAACACTTGGCCCGATAATAAATACGACGGACATCAAAAAAACAGCCAACACCATATTCAGAATCGATAAATTCTTAACACCTTTGTCCATCCCCGCCACCACCGAACCAATGGCAGCAACAGTAATAATAGCAATGGCGGTAATTTGTACAGTGGTATTAATAGGAATGCTAGGCCACAAGTAATTAAGACCCGCATTGATTTGTGTCACCGATAAGCCCAGCGTGGTCGCCAAACCAAACAAAGTACCTAAAATCGCGAACACAT
>JARGOI010000471.1 GCA_029212275.1 Thalassolituus sp. | reverse complement strand
TCGAAAATGACGGATATGAAGGCATGGATCTGTTTCAACCACGCAATAATCGTATGATTTATATGGAAACTGGAGTTCAGATGCGCCTTCCCAAGGTCGGTGAAGACCACATTATCTCTGAAGACGATTTTTCGAATCTGGCCACGTCGTATTACACCTCAGAATCTGGCTTACTGACTATGAGTGAGGATTTCTATGATGAACAAGTTAAGTCCAAACAAATTGGCGTAATGGACCGGGATTATTTTTTAATAAAAGAACCATTAACACCCGAAGCCCCTTATATTTTTATAGATAAACACTCTCGCCAACACCAACAACTCAATGAGTCTTTACTTTTAAAGTCAAAAACAAATGCGGCTTCTCTTTTGTATGCGCTAAAATGCTATGAAAATAAAAAAATGAACGAATGCTAATTATAAGTTAGACATATTTTGTTATCTTCTACATGTAATGGCACTCAACTCTGGTGCTTATAGCGAGCATTTGCTAACTTAGCTTTTCTTAAAACACGAGTTCGACTATGGCATCCCTAACTGGACTTCCCAGAAAACTGGTTGAAAAAGATTATATCACCACCGATCTTGCTGAAGATTTGATCGCTCAGGCGAAACAATCCCGAGCAAGTTTTATCTCGACGGCGATAAACCAAGGGGTTGTGACTGCAGAAGAAGTGGCGGCTTTAGCTTCAGAAGAATTTGGTTTACCGCTGCTCGATTTGGATGCCTACGATAAAGAGTTACTGCCCATCAACTCGATTAAGCGCAGTATCATCGAGAAATATAAGGTGCTGCCATTATTTACTCGCGGGAATCGCTTATTTTTAGCACAGAGTGATCCTTCCGAAGTTGCTGCCATTGATGAGATAAAATTTGCCACCGGCATGACCGTAGAAGCTGTGCTGGTGACTGACGACCAATTAACGTTTGCCATTGAGCAAGCGTTGAATATCGAATCGGAATCGTTGGGAGACGCTTTTGAGGGATTAGACGTTGAACTTGAAGACATCGATTTAGAAGATTCAAACCCTATTGCTAATGATGATGCGAACGATTTAAAGGGCGCAGATGATGCGCCGATCGTTCGTTTTGTGAACAAAATACTGCTTGATGCAGTTCGTCAAGGCTCGTCGGATATTCACTTTGAGCCCTATGAAAAACGATATCGGGTGCGCTATAGAACTGATGGTTTACTTAGAGAAGTATCGAAACCTCCGGTAAATTTATCCGGTAAAATTGCTGCACGATTAAAAGTGATGTCGCAAATGGACATTTCCGAACGCCGTGTACCGCAAGATGGCCGCATCAAAATGAAGCTATCTAAAAATAAAGCCATTGATTTTCGTGTCAGTACTCTGCCTACCTTGTGGGGCGAAAAAGTGGTGCTGCGGATTCTTGATCCTTCGTCCGCCAAGTTAGGAATTGACGCACTAGGCTATGAAGAAGATCAAAAGAAACTGTTTATGGATGCCCTTGCCAGTCCTCAAGGTATGATTTTGGTGACGGGTCCGACCGGTTCAGGAAAAACAGTCTCGTTATATACCGGCTTAAACATTCTTAACGTTGAGGGGACCAATATCTCGACAGCGGAGGACCCTGTTGAGATTAACTTAGAGGGTATTAACCAAGTCAACGTTAGTACCCGTGTTGGGTTAGATTTTGCTGCTGCTCTTCGTTCCTTTCTGCGTCAAGACCCAGATGTGGTGATGGTTGGTGAGATTCGTGATCTTGAAACAGCACAAATCGCAGTAAAAGCGGCACAAACAGGGCACTTGGTGTTGTCGACACTACACACCAACAGTGCCGCAGAAACGCTGACGCGCTTGGCCAACATGGGGATTCCTTCGTTTAATATCGCGACCTCGGTATCTTTGATTATTGCTCAGCGTCTGGCACGGCGTTTGTGCCCTCACTGCAAAGTACCGGCAGAATTGCCTAACAGCGTTTTAGAACAAGCAGGCTTCACCACCACCATGTTAAGTTCTGCGACGGTGTTCAAACCTGTTGGCTGTCGTTATTGTGTGCAAGGCTATAAAGGACGCGTCGGGGTATATGAGGTTGTTAAGATTACCGACGAAATTTCGCACTTAATTATGGAAAATGGAAACGCCATCGAAATTGCCAAAGCGGCTCAGAGAGCTGGCTTTGCAAACTTGCGTACATCGGCATTAAAAAAGGTGGCACAGGGTCTCATCAGCCTAGAAGAGGCAAACCGTGTGACAATGGAGTGATGCTCTGTCACTATTAGAAAAATATTATAAAGCTAAGACTAGGCAAAGGGTTACGGCACAGGGTTATGGCAAAAAAAACAACAACAACAGCATCTTTCTCTTGGGAAGGCAGTAATCGCCGCGGTCAAACCGTT
>JARGOI010000029.1 GCA_029212275.1 Thalassolituus sp. | reverse complement strand
TAACAACGATGTAATCACCGGTGTCAACGTGTGGTGTGTATTCTGGCTTGTGCTTGCCTTTAAGGCGGTGAGCAACCTCTGTAGCCAGGCGACCCAGCGTCTGTTCCGCTGCATCAACAACAAACCACTCACGTTTTACGGTTTCGGGTTTTGCGCTGTAAGTTTTCATCAATTTCTCGCCTTAAGGGGCATGTTGATTCGAAAAGAGGGCAGGATTCTATAGCAGAGAATTATCTTATGCAAGCTCAATTATCACTAAATCCATGAAAATACCTACCTGAGTGATACGTTTTTTGAATTTGACAAATCAGCATCAACGGTAAGTTCAGCCGAGGCTATTGAAGAGGGGCAAATCCGTGCGATATCGATATGTATTTAACGCCTTCCTATGAATTATTATCCTCTGATTTGTCTCTCAAGTCTTGAATCATTTCGCTATCGTTAAAAATAATATTGCGGTCAAAATTCAATCATCTCCCAATGTATAACTGCGAATGTTTATTCCAACCCTATTACCAAGTTTCACTGACTGTGCTTACAGGTGAGTATCCGAATAAACTCAAAGACTGCGAGGAAAGTAATTCAAACAACTGTTAACCCTCTTCAAAGAGTTTCAGCGATCAAATTCTTCGTAGCAGAGAATTCAAACAGATTAAAATTCGAGTCGAACACCTAACACGGTGAAAAGTGACCACGATTGTTCGGAATCATCAGCTAATTCGCTGTTACTAAATTGACTGCCAAATTCCAAGTCGGATTGAAAACGTGATTTATGATACTCAACTCGTACTTTGGGGCTGTATCGTAATTGTTTTTTCTCAATGAAAGTCCATTGCACTTGATCGACCGCGAGGCGAGTAGAGAGTCGCCACTGCTTATTTAACAAAAAGCGTGAGCCTGCATATACCCCCTGAGAAGATGCTGATTGGCTCTGCGACCAGCGAGCTCCCACATGAGTGATGTCTGCCTCACTGATGATGCCAGTGCCAATTATTTGCGTGTTTACGAAATATTGATTACCACTTGCAGGCTGAGCCAATACCCCGCCCGATTCTGTTGTTGAGGAAATATTGAAAACATTGACGTCGGAAGACATTCGATAACGTGAATTAAAGGCATGGGAAATGCCCAGCGACAAAGAATGAGATTCTGCACTCCGGTCTTTGGCGAGCTGGTAAATTTCTTTATCGCTGTAAAAGTTTTGTAGGTCTGAGGTACTTAAAATTGCCTGAAAATCTAGTGTGATCTGTCCTTGCAGAGAGTTTTGAGTCGTCAATATAGGCAGTTTTCGCACATCAGCTGTTGCGTTCATTGTGGTGCTATCTGTTAAATTCCATGTCACCAATAAAAGGCCAATATTGATTTCATCAAAAAATACGTCGTAATCAAGCAAACTAACAACGGATAAGCTTGGATCAAAATAACGGACCTCTCCGCCCACGGCCTGTCGGTCAGTAAGATCATTGGCCGTTTGATTTAGACCATATAAAGAAAACTCCCAAGCATCCCAATAAGGACCAAAATTCATCGATATCCCGGTAAATTTTCGATCCGTGTCCAATCCTTCGTAAGAGGTATTAACAGGATAACCGGCAACGAAAGCCACCTGAGATTTCTTGGTAATATCATAGGCGACACGGATACCATCGAAACGGCCTAGTACGCCATCACGGCTGCTGTTCTGTCGCCCAACTCGTCCTTCGAGGCCGATATCTTCGTCATGATAGTCTGCATAAGCTGCGCTGACGTAGGTTGAGCGATCTTTATCTTGCTCTAATAAATTGTGTGCATAACCGCCACTGAATCGAGTGAGTGATTCAGAGTGATCGGTGCGATAGCGAGCCAAGATATCCGCATTGGTTGCTAGCAAAGACGCTGTCAGCTGAGTCTCATCATTCACCGTATAATTATTGCGATAATAGTATTGTGAGACAGAACCATATACTTGCAGATTTGATGACTCAGCCACAGGAGTTGATTCGCGACGCCTTTGCTTTTGCACTTCTGTGGCGGTAATCAAACTGATGCGACGCTGAGAAACGCGGTCTGCACCATCGCCTTCGGGATAATTATTTAAATAATGGTCATACACGCGAATCGCTTCTTCACGCTCACCCATGCGTTCATGCACCAGACCTAAGTATTCCAACGCATCTTGGCTTTTGGTATTTGGCGGAAGCCCTAAAACGCGTTGATACAAAGATAAAGCTGCTTTGAAATCTCGAGTATCAATCAACTCGCGGCGCGCCTTGCTCATAAGCTCCTTTGCTAATTCTTCTTGTGCTGGCGTGGCGGACATTTGATTAGACGGTTGCACTAAAGTAATCACCAACTCTCGCAAGTCCGGGGACATTTCCAAAGACATTTCGTAGACTCGGCTTAATGAAATGTCTAAACGGCCAAAACCATCACCGTCTTCGCTGTAGGTGATCATTTTTACGAGAGCGTCGCTATCCGAGCTGACATTCACAACCTGTTCAGGTAATTCGATTGGATTGGTTAAACGATTTCGACGTAAATCGATATAAAAGCGAGACCCGACAGAACCTCGTGAATATCCCATCGATTGAATCAATTCATTAAATTGCACACGTATTTCGATATTTGTGCCTTTTTTAACAACGACTGCCTCATCAACAACCATTAAACCAGCGGCCTCTGCTTGCGCGAATAAGGCCATACCGATCAAAACTATTAGCAAAGACATGCTCTGACGAAGTGCGTTTACCAACCTGATTTCTCCACTACCAAGACCGCTTCGTAGGACGATGCTCAGGCGTCGATCGGTGACAGGTACCCGCGCAATCACGAAGACTGCTGACTGACGCATTGCGGTGTTCATTCGGACGATAATCGTTGGCATGACAACCTGCGCAATCCGGAGCATATGTCGGCGATGACCAGGCGTTCGCAGCACTCTGTGGTGAACTGCGATGGCAACTATTACAACTAATCGTGCGACCGTGATCGACGTAATTGGGACTGCTGTGGGTGAAATTAACGGGGGTCCAAGCATTAGTAGTGTGACAGCTATCGCAAGAAGCCGACGTCACAGAGTGATCACTGGGCTTACCGGTTGAGTATGTACCGTTGTGACAACTCGCACAGGTTCCCGGAGCAACACCATCGTGACTGAAGTTTGCAGGTGTCCATCGATTCGTAGTGTGGCAGGTGTAACAAGATTGATTCGTCGGAATATGATTACTGTCCTTACCTGTGGAGTAAGTACCATTATGACAGCTGGCACAGGTTCCCGGAGCAACCCCGTTATGAGTAAAGCTGGCAGGTGTCCAACCAATGGTCGTATGGCAGGTGTCACAAGATTCACTAGTAGGTATGTGATTGATGTCTTTACCAGTTGAGTAAGTTCCGTTATGGCAGCTTGCACATTGTCCAGGGGCGACACCATCATGACTGAAGCTTGCAGGCGTCCAACCATTAGTTGTGTGACAGGTGTCACAAGATTCATTCGTTGGTAAGTGAGTACCGCTTTTACCTTCTGAAATCTGACCGTTGTGACACGTCGCGCAAGTACCCGGCGCTACGCCATCGTGGCTGAAACTGGCTGGCGTCCAGCCATTGGTGGTGTGACATGTATCGCATGACTCGTTAGTAGGTAAATGATTGCTACTTTTACCTTCTGATATCTGCCCATTGTGACACGTTGCACAAGTACCCGGCGCGACACCGTCGTGGCTGAAAGTTGCTGGCGTCCAACCATTAGTCGTATGACATGTATCGCAAGATTCATTGGTGGGTAAATGATTACTGCTCTTGCCTGTTGAAATGGAACCATTGTGACAAGTTGCACAAGTGCCTGGCGCGACGCCATCGTGACTAAAGCTTGCAGGCGTCCAACCATCGGTCGTGTGGCAGGTGTCGCACGATTCATTGGTGGGTAAGTGATTACTACTCTTGCCCTCAGATATTTGTCCGTTATGGCAAGAGGCACAAGTGCCCGGCGCAACGCCATCGTGACTAAAGCTCGCGGGAGTCCAGCCATTTGTTGTATGGCAGGTGTCACAAGATTCATTGGTGGGTAAATGATTGCTGCTTTTTCCTTCCGAATATGTGCCGTTATGACACGTCGCGCAAGTACCCGGAGCTACTCCGTCATGGCTGAAATTCGCAGGCGTCCAAGTAGTCGGCGTATGACAAGTGTCGCAAGATTCTGTGGTGGGTAAGTGGTTACTATTTTTTCCCGTTGAGATACTGCCATTGTGACAGGATGCACATGTGCCCGGCGCTACGTTTTCGTGATTAAAGCCTGCAGTAATCCAAGACGAGGTAGTGTGACAAGTATCGCATGACTCTGTGGTCGGCAAGTGAGTGGCACTTTTTCCGGTTGAGATCGTACCGTTATGGCATGTCTCGCAGGTGCCGGGAACTACGCCATCGTGACTAAAAGTTGCTGGCATCCAACCATTAGTCATGTGACATGTATCGCAAGATTCATTGGTAGGTAAGTGGGTACTATTTTTACCTTCCGAAATATTGCCGTTGTGACAGCTGGCACAAGTACCCGGAACCACACCATCGTGACTAAAACTTGCGGGCGTCCAACCATTGGTCGTATGACAGGTGTCACAAGATTCGTTGGTGGGTAAGTGTGTTGAACTCTTGCCTGTTGAAATTGAACCATTGTGACAACTTGCACAGGTGCCCGGCGCGACGCCATCGTGACTGAAACTCGCTGGCGTCCAACCATTGGTTGTATGGCAGCTATCGCAGCTTTCTATGGTCGGTAAATGATTGCTGCCTTTGCCAGTTGAAAAATTACCATTGTGACAACTTGCACAAGTACCTGAAACTACCCCATCGTGACTAAAGCTTGCAGGCGTCCAACCATTGGTTGTATGGCAGCTGTCGCAGCTTTCTATGGTCGGTAAATGATTGCTGCCTTTGCCAGTTGAAAAATTACCATTGTGACAACTTACACAGGTACCTGAAACTACCCCATCGTGACTGAAGCTTGCAGGCGACCAAACGCTAGTGTTGTGACAGCTTTCGCAGCTTTCTATCGTCGGTAAGTGATTACTATTTTTTCCAGTCGAAAAGTTACCGTTGTGGCATGAGCTGCACTCACCAGGTTTGGCGGTACTATGATCAAAGCTGACCATTGTCCAATTGCTCGTGCGGTGGCATAACTGGCAATCAGACGTTGAGGGCGGATGACTGATTGGTTTGCCCTCTGCCGAAGCCGTATTGTGGCAACTCTCGCAGGTTCCAAGCACTGCGCTGTGATCGACAAACGACACCGAGGACCACTGCGTGGTTGTGTGACAACTTTCACAATCATTGTTAGTTCTAATATGAGACGGAGGTAACTTACTCGAGGCCAATTCGCCCTGTAAGTGGCAGCTGCTGCACTGACGAGGCGTTCCTTTAAAAACACCAGCACGATGGCAACTCTCACAATTGGCAATCATATGAGGGCCGGTGAGATCAAAACCAGTTAATGAATGATCAAAACTCATTTGGGGAGCAGACAGTGCTACCGTTGCTTTTAATAGCAACAACATCAGTGCCGCAAACAGACTACTTTTGAGTATTGAGCGCATAGTATTCACTCTCTGTCGCCGTTCGGCGTCATGATGAGATTGACGTCAAAAGCTTTTGTACTGTGACATCGTTCACAATTTCGACCAAAACGTCCTAGGTGAACGTCATCCGATTTATGGCAACTAAAACAATCTTTGGGAGTATTTTGGGGTGGTGAGCTTTTATGGCAACTTTCACAAGCAAGGTCAGTATGGTTACCAGTCAACGGAAAATTGGTAAGGTCATGGTTGTAGTTCCAGAACATCCAGCCATTGGCGTTGTGGCACTCACCACATTGTTCTTCTAATGCCCCTTTATGAACATCATCGCTTTTGTGGCATTCGATACACGCGGTAGGCACAGCAGCATACTGACCTGACTTATGACACCCTTCACATTCGGCTAGCGCATGCATGCCATAGAGCGGCATTCCTGTTAATTCATGGTCAAAATGCGTGCTATCGTGCCAGCCGGTAGGTTTATGGCAATCATCGCAGGCGTCGCCCAACTCCCCCTTGTGAGGATCGTTTGCTTTATGACATTCGACGCATTCACGCACGGGGGCATTTTCTTTAATGCCACCGGCATGACAACTGTTGCACGTCACCACCTTATGGATACCGATTAAGCTAAATTGTGTATCGCGATCATGATCAAATCGGGGCTTACTCCAATCGTCAGTGCCATGACAACTTTTACAATCATCGCCGTTGCGTCCTCGATGAACATCATTTACCAGATGGCAGCTGACACAGCTAGTGGGGATGGTGCTTGCTATTTCTCCGACAGCATGACAACTGCTACAGGTTGTTTTCTGGTGAACGCCAGTCAGAGCAAAATCCGTGTCATTATGATTGAATTTCGCCTCTTTCCATTTAACGTTGCCATGACAGGTATCGCATTTTTGTTCGTAACCTCCACGGTGCACATCGTCTCCGCGGTGACAGCTCACACAATCCATCGGAACGTTTTTGTAGGTTTCATTTGGATGGCAGGCATTGCACTGCACTTCTTGATGAGCACCCTTCAATGCAAAGTTAGTCTCGTTATGATCGAACGACTGCTTTAACCAGCTGCTGGAAGAATGGCAATCGGCACACATCTTCCCTAATTGCCCCTTATGTGCATCGTCTTTTTCGTGGCAAGAAAAACAACCGGACGGCGCTTCTCGCCACTTTTTCCCGTCTGTATGACAGCTGCTACATTGCTGTGACTTGTGCCTACCAATAAGCGGAAAATCGGTTTTTTCGTGATCAAAAAACTCACTATTTAAACCTGTTATATCTGCATTCCTACCCTTATGATCCGTGTGGCAAAGACTGCAAGAATCGGTTTCGCTGAAATCCATCCGACCATGAAACCCTTCTTTAGCATTCACGTCGGCAGCAACTAATTTATGGCAATCAAGACACAGAGAACTCTGAGCTTTCGGACTGAAACGTGAGTGACAACTAATGCACTCCGATTCAATATCTGCATGGCCTTCAATTAACAGCCCAGGCATCACTAGTGTTTCAATTTTAGTCGCGTAGGCCGATTCACCAAAAAGAACGCAGGCGACTAACATCAGCAACCTAATACATGTGAACGGCGACGACATGTACAATTCCTGATAACACTAACATGATGAAAAATGGCAAATGAATAACATGCCACAAAGCGAACAATCTCTCGAAAAAGTTAAACTCTAACACTCGTCGAGAAGCGACAAAAAAAGTGTCTACATGAGTGTAAGACTTTTTAAGATTTGATTTATATTGAGCTGGACTCCATTCACGTTTATCCATTACCTCGACGAGCATGTGCATCAATCTTTTTTTGACAGTCCTTTTCGACCTAGCAGCTAGCAATAAATATTGCGACCAGTTACTAAAACTGGCTCCTAAACTGTCTGGGCGAGATTTTGCTAACGTTTCAACATCTTTAAAATGCTCGGCAATGTCCTGATCTAGATTAATGGCCCACGCTAAACCGCCACGATTAACCAATAAAAGGTCACGCAATTCATCCAGACTAGCTTTGCGACCATACAAACCATAATGAATCTTGGTATAAAAATAGCGGCCAACAAGACCGCTGCATGCGACTAAAATCATGCACACAAGTGCGACATTGCTATTGAGCGAACCCAAACTAAAATTTGAATGAAACAAGATAAGTAACGGACCTAAAATTCCAAACGTCATGTGCGTGAAGAACCAATAACGCACCTTGCCGAAATTACGAAATGCAAACACGTGCTTGCGAACTGGATACAACAGCAGTAACAACATCATGCTGCCACCAACGATTCCTAGCCAATAACCAACACCCGATGCCGCGGTTAAATAATGTTCATCACGCAATGACCAGCCACGAAAAATTGCCCACAAAACGACCAAGCTAAAGAGGGTCGTGCCGAAACGCCGACTAAATGACTCACCTACCAGCTCAGGCAAGGAAATTTTCTTTGTATCTGTCGACATATATAGTACGTACCGAGTCGTAATCCATAATAAGTGTCTGCCGAAAACAAACATTTCTTATAAATTCTTATTCTATTAGGACAAAACTAAAGCTGATTGATTAAGAGTAAATCCATTAAAAAAAGTAAAAATACGGCTATGAAAAACCCGATAGCCTTTTCATTTCCATCAGGCCAATTTTCATCAGTCATCATTTAACTAACGTAACAAGTAATGCTTTTATTCCATTTAAATTAATATTTTTATATTCGCCGGATTCTATTACAAAAAATACGTGATAGATCAACTCAAAAACGTGCTGTTAAGATAAAAATTGTACAAGATTATTTTTGTCGTTATCTTAAATAAAAAAATTACTATGGAATAAATCTCTTAAGAAAACGTTAAGGTAGGTGTGGCATGATGCTACCCATAACTATAATTCTATCCACCCCGTAATGATGAGATATAAGGAGTATTCGTGTCTGACAGCGACGTCTATTTGTGGCTAGTTTATGCTGCTCCAGCAATCACAATAATAATATGGATAAAATATAAAAGACGTAAACAAGATCGTCTCGCAATAACAACCATCGCCGAGAATACTGAGGCGGGGATGACCGAACCAGCGTCGTTGCACCCTGTTATTGATTTATCTCGTTGTGTAGGGAGTGGTGCATGTGTGTCGGCCTGCCCAGAAAAAGAAGTCATTGCCATCATTGATAATAAAGCACACCTAGTGAATCCAACGAGTTGTATTGGTCATGGTGCGTGTGCTGCCGCTTGTGCTCACGATGCCATCACACTGGTGTTTGGCACACAGACACGTGGCGTTGACATACCGCAAGTGTCACCCAATTTCGAAACCAACGTCGCTGGCATATACATCGCAGGAGAGCTGGGAGGAATGGGATTGGTACGAAACGCATCACTCCAAGGCCAAGAAGCGATCAACGATATCGCCAAACGGAAAAAATCCCAAAAAAGTAATGATAAGAATAGTAACGACATGAATAGCAACGATGTTGTTCACGACGTCATTATTATTGGCGCAGGCCCAGCTGGTATTTCGGCATCGTTAGCAGCAAAGAGTCATCAACTGTCTTATTTAACCCTAGAACAAGAAAGCATGGGGGGAACCATCGCGCACTTCCCAAGAAACAAAGTGGTGATGACATCGCCCGTCAATCTTCCGATTGTTGGTAAGGTAAAATTTACCCAAGTTAAAAAAGAAGCCTTGATAGAATTTTGGGAGAAAGTCATTAAGGAACAAGACTTAGCCATCAAAACCAATCAATTCGTCGAAGACATCATTAATCACAATGATTTTTTTGAAGTAAAAACATCCACAAATACCTTTAAAGCCCGCAATGTATTACTAGCCATTGGGCGTCGTGGTACCCCTAGAAAACTTGAAGTACCTGGGGAAGAGTTAAGTAAGGTTGTATATTTATTAAAAGATCCGGAACAATACATCAATCAAAAAGTGATCGTTGTTGGAGGTGGTGATAGTGCGGTCGAAGCAGCAATGTCGATTGCTGAACGTCCCGGAACAGAAGTGATTTTATCCTACCGTGGCAAAGCTTTCTCACGCATCAAACCAGCTAACCGAAAGAAGTTAGAGAAGATAAAAGAGTTACCGAATTTTCAATTACTCCTTAACTCTAACGTCCTTAAAATCACTGAATCAACCGTCGTCATTGATTGCGATGGTAAACAGATGATTCAACCCAATGATGCCATTATTATTTCCGCCGGTGGTATTTTGCCCACCGGATTTTTACAGCGTATTGGTATAGAAATAGAAACCAAGTACGGTACCGCCTGATGTATATCATGAATTTGATAACACAAAAATCACGTAACATATTAAAAGACTTATCATTAGTATTCTTTTTACTCATCAATCTTTCTGTTTATGCAGCAACTTCTGATAATGCAGCCACAATGGATGACGCCATGAACGCCGCACGTATTCGCGACTACCCAGCGATGGCAAGCATACTGTCAACTCTGGCTGAATCCGGTAACAAAAAAGCTCAATATCAACTGGCAAAACTTTATCGTAATGGCCTTGGCGTTGATAAAGACTTAAAAAAAGCCTTTATCTGGTCAGATAAAGCAGCGCAACAAGGGTTAGAAAAAGCGATCAGCTTTAGAAATACCTTGTGTGAAAAAACGACAGACTGTGAATTGGATATAGATTCTGAAGATACCTTTGAGGATACTCTAAACGATCAACAAATCTCGCAGGCATCACGAGAAGAATTACTTAGAAAAGCGGCACGTCGTAACGAGAAAAACCGTGTAATGACTCTGATAAATGCTGGGGTAAACATTAATACAGCGGACCAATTTGGTAGAACCCCCTTACTGGAAGCAATAGATAATGGAAGTACCGAGGTTGCCGTTATTTTAGTTTCTTCAGGTGCAAACGTTAATCACAAAGATATTCGTGGAGAGACTCCGCTTTCCTTGTCCGTTGCCAAGTCAGATGTGAAAACGACAGCACAATTATTAGATGCCGGTGCCGATGTTAACGCTGTGGATAAACAAGGTAACACGGTCATTTTCAATGCCATCAGCCAAGATAATGAAGCCTTGGTTAAATTACTGCTACAGCACAAAGCAGCAGTAAATATCATTGATAAGCAGGACATGACTCCATTAACATTAGCCGAACGGAAAAATAGCAAGAATATCATTGCTCTTTTGAAACAAGCGGGCGCAAAAGAAATTCCAAACGCACAAGCTGCAGTCCCCCTCTCTATTTCAGATAATGAAGCCCAGCTCTTTAAAGATTGGCCAGACCTTATGATTGCGGCATGGTTAGGCCAACCGGATCGCTTGGCTGGATTCTTAAAGGAAGGCGCCCAAATAGATGAGACTGATAACGAGGGACATACTGCCCTTACCCGTGCCGCGTGGCGCGGCAACACCGACATAGTAAAACAGTTACTGCATGCTGGCGCCAAGATCAATCATCAAGACTCACTAGGGCGCACCGCAATTGCTTGGTCGCTTGCAAGTCAGCCACATAAAGACACTATGTTATTGTTAATAGCCAATAAAGCTGACGTTAATATTCAAGACATGGAAGGCAAAAGCGCCTTGCGTCTGGCCGTTGAGCAGAAACAACTTGAGCTGGTCGATAAGTTATTAAATGCCGGTGCAAATCCAAACTTAGCCGATAAAGAGAACGTCACCCCTCTACAACGCGCCACCATATTAAATCAACCTAGCATTATAGAATCGCTACTTAAGCATAACTCTAAAACTAATATGCAAGATGTGCATCATCGCGATGCGCTTTGGTACGCAGCGGACGAAGGTTCCAGTACTATCATTCAAACGTTGTTACGTGCTGGAGCGACCACCAACACGGCCGATCAACACGGGCAAAGAAGTCTCGAGCGAAGCGTGCTCAATCAATGTCAGTCGTGTTTAGAGCTGCTGGTACATGCAACGCCTAATAAAGAGCTATTTTTATCTAAACGTGATGGTAATTCACTATTAACCTTGGCCGCAGATTCTGGAAACTTATCAGCTGTTAATTTTTTAATAACCAAAGACTTTCCAATAGATGCACGTAACAATAAAGGCAATACGGCACTTATGCTTGCCGCCAGCAAAGGTCATAGCAATATTGTGGAGGCGCTTATTTCAGCGGGATCAGATTCGTTATTAAGAAATAGTCAAAAGCAAAATGCACTCGACCTTGCAGAAAAATCGGGGCATCAAGAGACGGCAGAACTGCTTAAAAAACATGGTATTAGTAAAGATAAAATCTGGAAAATCATTACAGGATAATTCCTGCCCAATAAATTGGGGCAGGAATACAGTCAATCACTGATCGCTAATTAATGCTCACGCGTCGCTAGAAATTCAATATCAGGCCAACGCTCTTGAGTTAACGATAAGTTAACGCGCGTGGGTGCAATATAGGTAAGATACCCGCCGCCATCGATTGCTAAGTTGTCTGAACCTTTGCGTTTAAAGTCTTCGAGCATTTTCTCATCTTTGCAGTATACCCAGCGTGCGGTACTGACACTGATCGGCTCGTAGATACATTCTACTTTATACTCATCGCGCAAACGCTGTTGCACCACATCAAACTGAAGCACACCGACCGCACCCAAAATAAGATCGTTATTATTGAGTGGCATAAATAACTGGGTCGCACCTTCTTCGGATAACTGCTGCAAACCTTTCTGCAGCTGCTTCATTTTTAGTGGGTCTTTTAAACGCACACGCTTAAATAACTCGGGTGCAAAGTGAGGAATGCCAGTAAATTGCATGTCCTCGCCCGCAGTAAAAGTATCACCAATCTGGATGGTGCCATGGTTATGCAAACCAATAATATCCCCAGACAATGCCTCTTCTACGGCCGATCGATCTCCCGCTAAAAAGGTCACGGCATCGGCAATTTTAATATCCTTATTAATGCGCACATGCTTCATCTTCATGCCTTTACTATAGGTACCAGAGCAGATACGCATAAAGGCAATACGGTCACGGTGCTTGGGGTCCATGTTGGCCTGAATTTTAAAAATAAAACCACTGAACACAGTATCTTTGGGCGCAATCAATCCTTTGTCTGTTTCACGCGGTAACGGCGCAGGCGCCCACTCGACAAAGTAATTTAACATTTCACGCACACCAAAATTCGCCAAGGCCGTGCCGAAAAAGACGGGCGTTAATTGCCCGTCCAAATACTCTTGCAGATTAAACTCGTGACTGGCACCTTGCACCAACTCAATCTCATCACGAATTTCATCAATCAAATCTTGCCCGAGCAGCTTAATTGCTTCTGGGGATGTCAGTCCCTTAACCTGAATATCATCCGGTACCACACTGCCCTTGCCGGGCTGAAATACATGAATGGTATCCGTCAGCAGGTTATACACCCCTTTAAATGCCTTCCCCATGCCAATAGGCCAAGTCACTGGAGAACATTTGATCTTAAGGATGGTTTCAATTTCATCCATCACTTCGATGTGATCGCGGACTTCGCGGTCCATTTTATTAATAAAGGTAAAAATTGGCGTATCACGTAAACGACATACCTCCATCAGCTTGATGGTTCGATCTTCAACACCCTTGGCACCGTCAATCACCATTAATACAGAATCAACAGCGGTCAGCGTACGGTAGGTGTCTTCCGAAAAGTCTTCGTGTCCTGGGGTATCTAGCAAGTTGACCATACGATCACGATAAGGAAACTGCATCACCGACGTGGTAATCGAAATGCCACGCTCTTGCTCCATCTGCATCCAATCGGATGTGGCCATGCGGCCCGTCTTACGTCCTTTTACGGTACCAGCAAGCTGAATAGCGTTACCGAAAAGTAAAAGCTTCTCGGTGATCGTGGTTTTACCCGCATCGGGGTGAGAGATAA
>JARGOI010000470.1 GCA_029212275.1 Thalassolituus sp. | reverse complement strand
CGTGACCGATAGTACCCACGTTTACGTGGGGTTTTGTGCGTTCAAACGCTGCCTTTGCCACCGTCTTTCCCCTATCAGATAATAAGACGTTAAATTAACTACCGTCGCTTTACGGACGGATTCGAAGGCAGTAATCATACGCCCCAGCGCTTGGCTGTCAATAAATTGAGTACTTCCAGTGAAAAATACTGTAATTTCGACACGTTTTTGGTGCTTGCTGCTCTGCTTTATAAGTTTTTCATCATTTATCAGTAAAAATGTTAGAAAAATTTGCTAGAAAACAGTACAGTGTCGCGCAAAATTTTCTCTGCTAAACGAGTAACGTCATGACAGATCTGTCTAAATATAGAAATATTGGTATTTTTGCCCACGTTGATGCGGGCAAGACCACCACAACCGAACGTATCCTTAAATTAACCGGTAAAATTCATAAAACTGGTGAGGTTCACGATGGTGAATCAACAACCGACTTTATGGAGCAAGAAGCTGAGCGTGGTATTACCATTCAGTCAGCAGCGGTTACCTGTTCTTGGAAAGATCACCGCTTTAACGTGATCGACACCCCTGGACACGTTGACTTTACTGTTGAAGTTTATCGTTCATTGAAAGTACTCGATGGTGGTATCGGCGTATTCTGTGGTTCTGGTGGTGTTGAACCACAATCAGAAACTAACTGGCGCTATGCGAACGACTCAGAAGTTGCTCGTATCATCTTCGTTAACAAGCTTGACCGCTTGGGTGCTGACTTCTTCCGCGTGACAGACCAAGTTAAAAAAGTGCTAGGTGCACGCCCTTTAATCATGGTTCTGCCGATTGGTCGTGAAGATGAATTCTGCGGTGTCGTAGATCTTTTAACTAAGAAAGCCTACGTATGGGATGACACAGGTCTACCAGAAAATTACGAAATCAAAGACGTACCTGCCGACATGGAGGACGACGTTGAAATGTATCGTGAGCAACTGATCGAAACTGCACTAGAAGTGGACGAAGATCTGTTGATGGAATATTTAGAAGAAGGCACCGAGCCTTCTTTGGAAGATATTAATCGTTGTATCCGCGAAGGTACGCGTCAATTGATGTTCTTCCCAACTTACTGTGGCTCTGCATTTAAAAACAAAGGTATTCAGTTAGTACTGGATGCGGTTGTTGATTATTTGCCAGCACCAGACGAAGTTGATCCACAAGATCTAACGGACGTAGAAGGTAACCCAACAGGCGCGAAAGCCATTGTGTCTGCTGACGAACCGTTCCGCGCTCTTGCGTTTAAAATCATGGATGACCGTTTTGGCGCCCTGACCTTCGTACGTATTTACTCTGGTAAGTTGAAGAAGGGTGACACCATCCTGAACAGCTTCACGGGTAAAACCGAGCGTATTGGCCGCATGGTAGAAATGCAAGCGGACGAACGTACTGAGCTTGATAGCGCACAAGCTGGCGATATTATCGCTATCGTGGGTATGAAGAACGTTCAAACAGGTCACACCCTTTGTGATCCTAAGCACGAATGTACTTTGGAAGCCATGGTATTCCCAGAGCCAGTGATTTCCATCGCGGTTCAGCCAAAAGACAAAGGTGGCGTTGATAAAATGGGTATCGCAATCGGTAAAATGGTTGCAGAAGATCCAACGTTCCAAGTTGAAACTGACGAAGATTCTGGTGAAACCATCCTTAAGGGTATGGGTGAACTTCACTTAGACATTAAAGTCGACATTTTGAAGCGTACTTACGGTGTTGAATTGATTGTAGGTCAGCCACAGGTTGCTTACCGTGAAACCATCACCAAAGCGATCGAAGACAGCTACACCCACAAGAAACAATCCGGTGGTTCTGGTCAGTACGGTAAGATCGATTACCGCATCCGTCCTGGTGAGCCAGGTACTGGTTTCGTGTTTGCTTCTAAAGTCGTTGGCGGTAACGTTCCTAAGGAATTCTGGCCAGCGGTTGAAAAGGGCTTCAAGCTGATGATGGCTGAAGGTCCTTTGGCAGGCTTCCCAGTATTGGACGTTGAGGTTGAACTGTTCGACGGTTCTTACCACGCGGTTGACTCCTCGGCGATTGCTTTCGAAATCGCTGCAAAAGGTGCTTTCCGTCAGTCTATGCCAAAAGCCGGTCCTCAGATGATCGAACCCATCATGAAAGTGGATGTGTTCACACCAGAAGACAACATTGGTGATGTGATTGGTGACCTTAACCGTCGTCGTGGCATGATCAAAGATCAAGAGCCAGGCCTGACGGGTATTCGTGTCAAAGCTGACGTTCCTCTGTCAGAAATGTTCGGATACATTGGTCACTTGCGTACCATTACCTCTGGTCGCGGTCAGTTCTCGATGGAATTCTCTCACTACTTACCATGCCCAGCGCAGGTATCTGAG
>JARGOI010000028.1 GCA_029212275.1 Thalassolituus sp. | reverse complement strand
GATCGATAAGATGGGTGCCAAGTATTCGGTGTGCCAATCGTCTTCATTAGCAGGCGTACACTGAATGATGTCAGTGGTGCGCGCACAGCCACGTAATTCCACTTCTAACTGTCTGTAAGCCATGGCCAATTCGGGTAAAATCTTACCCGCAACATCTTGGTGAACTAATAGCGTTTCCATCGTGTTGCAGGTGCCGTAACGATGGGTTTTGGCATTAATCGCAATATTGATGGCCTTGGCTTTATCGGCATGTTCATCGATATATACATGGCATATACCATCGAGATGTTTGATCACTGGCACGCGCGCATCTTTACTGATGCGTTCTATCAGACCTTTGCCACCGCGCGGCACAATGACGTCGACATAGTCAGGCATGGTAATAAGTTGGCCGACGGCATCGCGATCGGTGGTTTCAACCACTTGGACAGAGGTTTTAGGCAACCCGGCAACGATAAGGCCACGGCGCAGGCACTCTGACAGGGCTTTATTGGAAGAAATAGCCTCTGAACCACCGCGTAATATAGCAGCGTTGCCAGATTTCAGACACAAACTGGCGGCTTCGATGGTGACGTTGGGGCGGCTTTCATAAATAATGCCGACCACCCCCAAAGGCACGCGCATTTTTCCAACCTGAATACCGCTTGGGCGATATTTAAGATCGGTAATTTCACCGACAGGGTCTGCTAAGGCCGCCACTTGGCGCAAGCCTTCGAGCATGTCGTCAATGCGAGCATCTGTAAGCTCTAAGCGATCGAGCAGCGCGGCGTCTAATCCATTTTCTGTGCCACGCTGCATGTCTTCGGCATTAGCATGGCGCAATTCGTTGCGATGCTGCTCAATATCATCGGCAATGGCCAGCAACGCTCGGTTTTTATCATGGGTGCTGGCTCTGGCAATCGCGCGCGACGCTGTGCGGGCTTGTTTGCCCAGCGTCTGCATGTAATCGGCAACGTTCATTTGGTGTCCACTAACAAGGTTATATTGGCAAAGTTATCCTAGTAATGTGCGCTAGTATACACGAACTACTACACTGTATTTGAGTGCCTATGCACACTTAATCAATGATTGTTTCAGATAGGCTGTCGAGTCGAGGTGTATTGTCGATATCCCTTTAGCTCGAAATAGATCTGACTAACCCTTTAAGGATTGCATTGCTATGCAGGAACCTGCGCCACATTTTGACACTACCTATGTGCGGATTCGTCTAATTTATTGCTTGCTTGCCAGCCTTGTGTTGCTTGTTTTGGCTATGTTTGAATTTTATGACGCGAATGTTTCTCATGCGCTATTTTTACTA
Organism: Thalassolituus sp.; assembly: GCA_029212275.1. GTDB lineage: Bacteria > Pseudomonadota > Gammaproteobacteria > Pseudomonadales > Oceanobacteraceae > Thalassolituus. The sequence continues at coordinate 12,097 of JARGOI010000028.1, read as the reverse complement.
GGACTGAGTGTACCGATCTTCCTCGCGGGTATTATCAGTTTCTTTGTACCGACCTCGCAAAAAGTACATTGGGTGGATTGGGCACTAATAGTCTACGGCATTATTTTTGTTGTGATCGCCATGCCGCGTGACCCAGACATTGCCTATTGGAGTTTTTTTGTTACTGGATACATCTATTTTTTGTTACCTTTCGCCGCTGCGACAGCGCTGTCTTTGCTTTATAGCATTGCTTTGGTATTGATTATCTACCTAGATTTCGCCAGCGTTGATCGAATGCCATTGTTATTTACCTACGGTGCCTGTTATGCCTTTTCTGTGATGTGCGCCTTGGTGGATGAACGCAATCGTTTTGGCATGGGGGTGGTGGTGCATACCGATCCGGTGACCCGTGTTTATAATGAATATCAGTTGCGTTTGGATTTATCTAAAGAAATGACACGCGCGGATCGTCAGAGCGACGAGTTGTTTTTCTTGGTGGTGTGTCCACCCAATGAATGGCATCAGCAAAAGTTTTCGGAATACGAAAAGTTGCTAGAAGGATTGAGCGATCGCTTGAAAAATCAATTAGGAAGTTTTCAGTCATGCTATCGCGCTGGCGCCGACCGTTTGGTTATCATGATGCCACACAGCAGTTTTGATCAGGCAGAACAGTTCTCTGTTCACTTGCAGTCGGTACTAAAAACCTTTGCGTTGGGAAGTTTGTCTTCCAGCAGCACACAACAGGAAACTTCCACGACGATAAACGTGAAAATGGAAAAATATTATCCAGAAGACAGTGTTGGCACCTTAATTAAACGTTTACGCAGTGCGGAGGCGACGTCATGAAAGATACCTCGCACCTAGTTCAGTCACCTAAAAACCAAACCATAGCTTATGCGGTGATCGCACTGATGATCGCCATGTTAATGATCGACCAATATCGTCATGGGCAATATTCAATTGTACTAGCGAATGCCTTGTTATTACCCACACTTATATTTGGTGCTGCGTATGTTTATATCAATCGCGACCGCTATTCATCTTCTAAAGTCCCTTATGTGTTATTGCTAATTATTGCAATGGTGTCATTAAGCTGTTTGCATGAACACAGCACTTCGGTGGACTATTTTTTTTATGCGATCCCATTTTTCAGCTATTTGATGTTACCCATGCGTCATGCGACATGGTTTAACATTGGCTTAATGCTAGCAATGATAGTTACTTTCTCTCTGCCATTAACTGCTTGGGATGTTTTTAATCTTCAGGCTCATCACAATGCCATCACACGTGAGGAAGATGCATCGGAAGCGATTAGAGTGGTGATGGCGCAGTTTATGTTTTTTATGTCTGCCTTAGTTTATGGATATTTGGCTGAACTGCGTGGTGCAGCGTTGCAACGTCTGGCCTTAACCGATCAAGTGTCGGGTGCATCTAATCACAAACATTTTTATCAACTGCTCGAGCGAGAGTTGGCGCGAGGACAACTTACGCGTCAACGAGTCAGTTTGATGGGGTTATATCTGAATGATTATCAGCAATTAATTGATTTGCATGGTCAAGGAGCCATGCGTCGTTTTTTGCCGGACTTTGTGAAATCAATGCGAGGTTTGATTCGAGGCGAAGACGATATTTTTCGAGTGGATGAAGATTTGCTCGTATTGGTGTTACCCAACTGTGGTGAAGAGGGTGCCATGGTGTTAAGTGAGCGTTTTAAGCGACGCATAACAGAACAAAATTGGTCGCCTTTTGTGGAATTGGCCGTCAGTGTGGTCGTGGTCACGGATCAAGCGAATGATGATGCCGAAGGATTAGAAAAAAGACTGATCAAACGTTTGCAAAAGCAGCGTCGTACCAGCCTTCAGTTGGCAGCCTTCACTCAGTAAGACAGGCGTTATACCGAAGCTTGGATGATTCTTACCAAGGTTTGAATATCTGCTTCAGGTAATCCTTCGACTTGGCCATAGAGGCTAGCTGGATCGATAACCTTTACCTGTTTGAAACCATCTTCACTGAAGCCCGTTTGAATCGCATTGTCAGAGTTATAATGCAACGGCCATTGGCCTCGCGTTAATGTTCCTACTAATGATTGCGCGATTTTTACGTACTTGTAAGAAGGATGCTCAGCAAAATCAGGATATAGGTCGGTTACATAATGGCCTGTTGGGAAACGCGCTAATCCATTCGCCATGCGTGACCATACGGCGCGAATGACGGGTAATTCAAAGTAGTTAATTAACCCTTCGGTGATGATAAGGGTGGGTTTTGAGGCATCAAATTTTGCCAGCAAAGCGCTGATCGAGTGTTCGCCATCTTCTGTCAAAATGTTGCATGGATACACATTGTGCTTGTCGCTGCACCCTGCTTGTTTGAGAACCGCTTGTTTGCGTTGCGCCATGCCCGGCAAATCACCTTCGATGTAGTTTAGGTGAGGATATTGCTTAGTAAGACGGTATCCTCTTGGCGATAAACCAGACGCTAATTCCAAAATTTGGCTGACGCCATGATTTTCAATTAAGTCTTTGACTTGGTGATCGATGACCGCATGACGCTGCAATAAAAAAATATCGATGTCAGCGTTGGCAAACGTACGTAATAAGCCGTTAATAGGACTTAATAGTAAGTTGGCGAAGCGTCCCATGCCGGTAACAAAAGCAGGAGCAGACAGGTTGTACTTGTACCACACATACCCAGTGTAATGGGCGCTGATGCTGATACGTGAGGTATCATTTGTATCTGAACTCATTCTAATTATTCTCGTCAGAATCGAGGCCGTCTCAAAATAACATAACAGTGCTCTGCGTGATCACCCGTTATTGATAGATTGCCTATTGAAATCATGGCTTAAAATTATTGCCTATTAAACTGTGTTAGCGTAGCTGACGCAATGGTCAATACGCGAATTCTTGGGGCTAGCCCTGATCAAACGATGGAACTATTTTACCCAATGACAGAATCTATAATGGCCATGTTTAGTAGCGATTCCCAATCACATTATTTTTTGCTGGCCGCCGTGGCCGCTGTTTCTCTGATTGAATCGTTAGCGGTGATTGGGTTGCTGGTGCCAGGAGTCGCCTTATTGATTGCTTTGACCCTGATGGCTGTAGAGGCACAGGTGCCAGCTTGGTCCTGGTGGTTGGCAGGCACCTTAGGAGCGTTAGTTGGTGATGGTATTAGTTATCGCATAGGTGTCAGCACAGGACCATCGCTGAAATACTCTCGTATTTTTTTACGTCATCCTAATTGGTGGGTGCGTGGTGAAGTATTTTTCCTACGCTATGGTATTTGGGGGTTGGTGATTGGTCGATTCGTTGGGCCATTACGCCCGATCGTGCCAATCATTGCGGGTGCGCTGGGAATGAGCGGTAAAAAGTTTTGGCTGACTAATATTGTCTCCGCACCGCTCTGGGCTGTGGCGTATTTAATGACCATTTATTTTATCGGTGCAGGCCTCTCGCAGATACTGACTCGCAGTCAGGCTCTGTGGCTGTTAGCCGCAGCAACATTGCTGGCCATTTTAGTGACGCTATGGCTGAAGCGGCGTTAATGAATAGTCGTGTCTCGAAAAGTCGTGTGTCTAATTAAACGTCAGTCTTCTTCATTTTTAGGTGCGGATAAGCGACGACTGCGCTCGTAGTTGAGATCTTTTTGTACTGACCCCAACTGATATTGTGTGTCTGCCAGTGTTTGTTTCAATTGGCGATTTTCGTCTTCGTGTTGTTGGTATTGCTGAGTCAGTGCTTCGAGTTCCTTTTCAGCTTGTGCTACAGCAGCACGCCAGCGGCGGTTTAGAAATAACGCAGTGCTGGCAGCTCCTAAAATAAACGAAGCCAATAACGCGACGATAAATAACATGCCTGTACCTTTGAAGTTATGAATTCAATAATAACTAATGAAACCACATATTTTGCTAAGGCACCTCTGAATAATGCTCAAAGGTATCTTAGTTTTAACTAAGTGGCATCTTAGTGAAGGTCTGGCCGTTTATGATCGAGCGAAAACTGCTAAGATAACCTCTTTACATTGCAGTGTTAAAGGCGGAATCAGCAGTGACCATCAGCCAGTTTGTCAGTAATAGCGGCGCACAAATGCGCGTATTCGATTTGGGACGTCGTATTAGCAAAATCGCACAAAGTGATTTTGAGGCCATAGAAAACCTAACCAAATCGTATCCGTCTCCCTATCTGCAGCATGCCTGGCTGGGTATATTGAGTTGGAATCCAAAAGAACCGGGGCAACATAATATCTGGTTTCTCAAACTCCCTCTCGATGAGCAAAACTATATCCAACCCGGTCCACGAGATGCCTTTTTGCAACATTGGTTGAAGGTGGCGCAAGCCCCAGATCAGCAACATGGTGATGCACCATGTCATTACAAACCCGACACTCAACGAATGGCCTATTTTCATGCAACGGCAGTGCGTACCTTAAAGCAGCCTGCATCCAAGTTTTATGAGACATCACGTGCATACATCAGTGGCGACTTGGGTTGGGATAATTGGCAGCAACTGGGCTTGCAGGGGTTAGCGGAAGTGGTAGTGCGTCTTGACGAAGATAACAACGCACGGCTGCTGACCCAAGCATTTTCGCAGTCGCTACTGCCGCAAGCGCCCCGCAATGCGCTGCTTAATTTACTCGAAAATGCCACGCCGGATGCCGGACTGAGCGTTGCGATTACCGATAATCTAGCCGCCGTGATGGCGACCGATGACGAAGTATTAAATGCCACAACCTTATCGGCTTTTTGTCGCGCGTTATCTTCCAGTGTTAGTCGTGATTTACGTCAACAAACACTGAGCGTCGTATTGGCGCATCCGTTGGCAGGTGACATCGAAATGCTCAGCGCCATAGGCAGTCGTTGTTGGCAAGACTTGTTCGGTGAGCGGCTGCTGCGCTACTTAGAGTTATTGGCCGCAGCAGGCAACGAAACCTTTATGGCATTAATTGCAGATCTTATGACAATCCCTAGCATGCGTGAGCGCATTATGGGTGCTTTTCGCGATGAAAGTCGCAGTGAACAACTCAGCAATGCCATTGGCTATTTATTTTCTGTTGCTCGATCAGGTTCGGCCCATTGATCCATAAATTGTCTGGCACAGAGCGCAGTTCATTGCTTGGATCAGTGAACAACAAGGAAGCTTGCCCTTGTTGTTCTGGATTAAATTATGTCAATTGTTGCCAGCCATTTCATCTAGAGCATCAACTCGCTGCAAGTCCTGAGCAACTGATGCGCTCACGCTATTCGGCTTACGTGTTAAATAACGGCGAATACTTGTTACGAACATGGGCATCCAATACGCGCCCTGCGGCTATTGAGTTTGACGATCAACTGACGTGGTATGGCTTGCAGATTGTGGATACAGATCAGGCGTCCGATCACGGTTATGTGCACTTTAAAGCAAGGTTTTGTGTAATAAATAACGAAGGCGCACACACGCATACGGATTGGCAGGAACTTGAGGAGACATCGCGTTTTGTATTGCAAGATCAGCAGTGGATTTACGTTGATGGTGATGCGCAATGGCGCAAACTCAGCATAGGCCGCAACGACGCTTGTCCATGTGGCAGTAGTAAAAAGTGGAAGCGCTGTTGTGGCTAAGGGGTATTTCACCAATTGCTTGTTGTGCTTATCTTTCTTCTGGTGGGCGCGTCATGCCTTTTTTTAACATACCGAAAATCATCATAAAACTGCCCAGCATCGACAGTAACATCATGCTGTTGACCAACCCGGAATGTCGACGGTAGTAACTCATTTGCTCGATGAGTTGCGAACTGCATTCGCCCGATTGATAGCTGTATGACAATCCTTGGGTCGTACATTCAGACACGGCACTCAATTCAATTCCGTATAAAGAAAGCAACAGAATGGCCGGTGCTGCAAACAACAAAGACCCATAACGAAGTAGCATATTGAATTTTTCCTTACGTATTTTATCTGACGTTGGTTTTTTTTCTCGATCTTCTAAGTCTTGAGTAACGCAGCCAAGTGTTTAGCCCGAATTATTCAGATTCGCACTAAGAGCACATTCTACAAGAATATTAAGTTTTGAACGAGCAGCGAACCATTTCTTCTCATTAGGTTCGACTTCTTGATGGCGTGGATTGCATTATCCAATCCTTATCTCTTGCAGCGATATGTTGCGGTGATAAGTAGCGACCATATTTTTGCGAGAAAACGGACAGTTGAATCCTTGTTGCAATCGTCGTCGCACTAGATGATGAGATTCGATGTGTTGAATCGTAAAGTAGGGTGCAAATCACCTGATAATTTTTGTCAGCGTGTTACAATGTTTCAACTTATACTACCTACTATTATGCTGACTTTTTTAAAGGGCTTGGTGGTATCAAAAGTCATTCAGCAAGTAATAGATTAAATAAACCTAAAAGTAATTTTAACTGTCACTCTTTCCGCTAACCCAAAGTAACCTAATAGTCGACCATTATGCAGCGTTTAATAAAGTACATCGTCACCTCTTTTTCTGTCCTGTTTTTTCTGACCTTCAGCATTTCTTCGTTTGCTAATATTATTATTCCTAAGCCCCCGGCATTAGATGCATCAGCGTATATCTTAATCGATGCTGACAGTGGCTCTGTGTTGGTAGAACACAACGCCGATGAACGACTACCACCTGCCAGTATGACCAAAATGATGACCAGCTACATCGCTGTACATGAGTTGGTAGAAGGAAAAGTGCAAGAAGATACGCAAGTGCCTATCAGTGTCAACGCTTGGAAAAAAGGCGGTTCGAAAATGTGGGTGCGAGAAGGCACCAATGTGGCGTTAATTGATTTGTTACGAGGCATCATTGTGCAATCGGGCAACGATGCTTCTATTGCTGTTGCTGAATATTTATCGGGTTCTGAAGATGCCTTTGCCTTGTGGATGAATCAGTACGCGCAAACGTTCGGGATGACTAATAGCAACTTTCTTAACTCCACCGGTTGGCCTGCTGACGAACATTACTCTACCGCCCGTGATATGGCGACCTTGGCACTGCATATCATCAAAGATCATCCGCAGTATTATCCTTTATACGCAGAAAAATATTACGAATACAACGACATTCGCCAACCTAATCGCAATAAATTGTTATGGCGCGATCCTACTGTCGACGGTTTGAAAACTGGCCATACCGAAGAAGCTGGGTATTGTTTAACAGCGTCCGCCAAGCGCGAAAATACGCGTCTTATCGCCGTGGTGATGGGAACGCGCAGTGAAGAGGCCCGCGCTCGAGAAACACAAAAGCTATTAGGCTACGGCTTTCGTTACTTTGAGACCCACCTGTTGTACTCTGCCGGTGAAACCTTAAGCACCAATAAAGTATGGCTAGGACAGAGCGACGAGGTCTCTCTGACGGTAGCAAACGATGTTTACCTTACTCTGCCTCGTGGAGCACGTGATGGCTTGAAAGCTGAAATCGTGACCCCAGATTATATTGAAGCCCCATTAGCCAAAGGCGATACCCTTGGCACCATGACCATCAGCATTGATGACGAAGTGGTGGCCGAGCAGCCCCTGATAGCCAGCAGCAAGGTTGAAGAAGCGGGTATTTTTGGACGCTTATTGGGAATGATAAAACTGTTCTTTGTGCGATTGTTTGCCTAGAGCACATCTGAAGTATTTAGAGATGCCCTATTACTGTTAAAACAGTGCAAAACCCACGTTAAATAATGGTACTTAACCGAAGATAGGATGATGAGCGAACCCAGCGCCCCTAAAATTGAGTTTCCTTGTCCCGACTATCCCATCAAGGTAGTCGGCGTTGCCAGTGATGATTACGACACAGTGATCGTAGATATTGTGCGAGTTCATGCCCCCGAGTGCGACTTGGAGCGTATGCGTGTGCAAGAAAGCAGCAACGGTCGTTTTCGTTCGATCACTCTTTATATTGTGGCCACCAGTCCAGAACAACTGCAGCAAATGCATCGTGATTTGATGGCACATCCGCAAGTAAAAATGGTCATATAGTGCGCACTCGTCAGTTAGGCTTAGCCGATTATCAAACCGTCTATGACGACATGATTGCCACAACCAATGCGCGCACGCCAGACTCAGAAGATGAGTTATGGTTTTTACAACACCCACCGGTGTTTACCCAAGGTCAAGCTGGTAAAGCTGAGCACATATTGTGTGCCGGAGACATCCCAGTGATTCAGGCCGACCGTGGTGGCCAAGTCACCTATCATGGCCCCGGTCAGCTGGTGGTGTATTTATTCATTGATATTGGCCGTTTGGGCTGGGGACCACGTGCCTTAGTCGAACATATCGAACAGGCCATTGTCGCGACCTTGGCCGAGTGGCAGATTGATGCGGCACCGCGCCAAGATGCGCCGGGCGTCTATACCAATGGGCGTAAAATTGCCTCTCTCGGTTTGCGTATTCGCCACGGTCGTTCGTTCCACGGCCTAGCACTGAATATTGATATGGATTTAGAACCATTTTTGCGTATCAATCCTTGTGGTTATTCCGACATGGCAATGACACAAATGACGAATGAAACCGAACAACACATCGACTTTGACGACGTCGCGGCACGCTTGGACTATCATCTACATACATTGCTTAATCCAGCGAATGAACCCGAGTTATCCGAAGTCACAGCAACGCGTGCGGAGTAAATAATGAGCGAAAAAATCAAAGTGGTGCAGGGCGAAAAATTGCGCGGTGCCGACAAAGTCGCACGCATTCCAATTAAAGTCATTCCCACCGACGAGCTGCCACGTAAACCCGACTGGATTCGTGTGCGCATCCCTGCGACGCCTAAAATTAATGAAATAAAGCAAAAGTTGCGTAAGCACAAATTGCATACTGTGTGTGAAGAAGCCAGTTGCCCTAATATTGGTGAATGCTTTGGCGGTGGTACGGCCACCTTTATGATTATGGGAGATGTTTGCACGCGTCGTTGCCCATTTTGCGATGTGGGCCATGGTCGTCCTAATCCACTGGACACCGAAGAGCCCAACAATCTTGCTGCTGCCATTGCCGACATGGGCTTACGCTATGTGGTGATTACCTCGGTCGATCGTGACGATTTACGTGATGGCGGAGCGCAACATTTTGCCGACTGTATTCACTTAACACGCGAGCACAGTCCAGCCATTCAAATCGAAACCCTAGTGCCAGATTTTCGTGGGCGCATGGACATTGCTCTTGATGTGTTAAGCGCAACCCCACCGGATGTGTTTAATCACAATTTAGAAACCGTACCGCGCTTATATAAAGAATGCCGTCCAGGCTCGGATTATCAATGGTCGCTGGATTTACTGCACAAATACAAACAGCGTAACCCCGAAATTATTACTAAGTCCGGATTGATGTTGGGCTTAGGCGAAACCAATGAAGAAGTGATCGAAGTGATGCACGACATGCGTGCTCACGCTATCGATCACATTACCTTGGGCCAGTACTTGCAACCGAGTCGCGATCACTCGCCCGTGAAACGCTTTGTTACTCCAGAAGATTTTAAAGCACTGGGTGACATCGCCAGAGGTCTTGGTTTTGTCCGTGTAAATAGCGGTCCCTTGGTGCGTTCGTCCTATCATGCTGATTTGCAAGCACAAGGCGAAGAAGTGGGTTAAAGGCTGATTTAAAATCGCTTTAATTTTACTAGCTCAATGACTTGACCTGTATCAACTTCCACGTTGCTCAAGAGGAATGTCATTGCATCCCGCCGCGAGACTTCTAAAGTATCACATAATAGTTTAAGCCCAATCGACCTCCGCTAAACCGATTGGGTGACTTCTCTCTTCTCTCAAACTGCGAAACCCTTGCTCATGCCAGACGTATTATATTGGATTTTGATTGCCCTCTCGTTGGCCGGTTTGTTGTCGGTGGTACTCGAGGATGTTATTCACGTAAATAAAGCGCAATCGGTGCTATTTTTAGGTGCATTGTCGTGGATTTTATTATTTATATTTACCCCAACAGCGTCCGAGCACGAGCGTGTTATGGAGGGCTTACAAGAGAATATTGGTGAGATTGCCAGTCTGTGGCTATTTCTTTTAGCCGCGATGACGTTTGTGGTCTACCTGAATAAAAAAGGACTAATTGAAAGCGTTATTTACAAGGTATTGCCAAAACGTATTTCTGAGCGAAAACTGTTACTTCTTACGGGTATTTTCAGTTTTGTATTTTCTTCACTAGCGGACAATATTACGGCCACACTCATTTCTGTCGCCTTGATTTTATCGCTCAATTTACCGGCCAAGAAAACACTGCGTTTTGCCGCGGTGGCTGTCTTTGCGGTGAACTCCGGTGGGGTGTCAATGATCACCGGTGACGTCACCACCCTGATGATATTTTTAGCGGATAAAGTCAGCATTCCACATCTATTGATGTTGGCTGTACCCGCCTTTTTAGGCGTTACAGTGTTGGCCACTTTATTGGCGCGTCCGCTGAATAGTATGGTTATTATTGAACCACGCAACAACGAATTACAGCGTGTCGATATCGCTATTGCCATCGTCTTTGCATTGACTATTATGGCGACCATCGCTGGCAATGTATTGTTTGACATTCCGCCCGTGTTGAGTTTTTTGAGTGGTTTGTCGGTGATGTTTTTAGTAGCACGTGTTTTTGGTGAAGACACTGAAAATGATCCTATCATGAATTATATTCGCCAAATCGAATTTGATACGCTGATGTTCTTTTTGGGTATTTTATTGTTGGTGGGTGCTTTAAAAGAAATTCATGCGCTCGATTCCATCGTGCAAATTTATAACGTTATGCCTGCGTGGGCAGCCAATTATTCGATGGGCTTATTGTCCTCATTAATTGATAACGTGCCACTTACCGCCGCGTTATTAAAAGCCGATGTCACTATGGGTTTGCAAGATTGGTTGGGGCTCACCTATGCCGTTGGTGTAGGCGGTTCGTTATTAATTATTGGCTCGGCGGCAGGGATTGTTGCCATGAGTAAAATCAGTGAGCTGACATTCGCCACGTATTTACGTTTTCTGCTGGCATTATTGATCGCTTACTCAGTTGGCTACTTAGCCACGTTGGCGTTGGGGTTTTGGATCGTGGCGAGTTAATCCATACAGGAAATGATTGGGCGCAGATTAAAACAACTCAGACAGTCGTCGATTAATTTTGCGCATGAACCAAGGCTTGATCTTAGGTATCATAGAACCCAACACACGTTCAATCCAATCTGCTAGTCATGTGCAAGGAAATTTATTTTGATCAAATTTATAAACAAGCGCAGCGTCATGAAACGTGCCTCTTACCTAGCCTTGGCTTCGGGTGTCTCATTGATTACGGGTGCGTGCAGTTCGTTTGCGAAGACTGAAAATGATGAAAGTCAGAAGATTATGGTGGTCGAAACAGTCGATGTCGCCCGCTGCCAATTGATCGAAAAAAACAGCTGTTCTATTCAAGGGCAATCCATCCAAAGCGATACGGATGAGAAGGATTGCCAAGACAAACATCTCGAAGATGCTGCAGAAGTAGGCGCTAATGCCGTTATTTTTACGGGCACAACCACCAGTGAACGCCGGAGACCGCGCATGGATGGTCGCTATGTGACGGTTGTGTCTACTGACGTCAGTGCCGAATACTATGCCTGCGATCAAGCCGAATTGTTTGCGCAACAAGAAGCAAAACAAGCCGAAGAAAAAGTGGAAGCGGTGAGTCAATCTATCGAACAGCGCCTAAACACACTAGAGATGTTGAAAGAAAAAGGATTGATTTCTGTTGATGAATATCAAGCCAAGCGCACGGATATTCTGAACGATCTGTAATTCTGATCGTTCATTAAAAACCTTTATTTAGTAAGCGCTTGCGCGAGCCACTGCTTCAACGATTCAGAAGGTAGCGCGCCAGCCAAGCGGTCGATTTCTTTACCTTGCTTGAAAACAATCAGGGTAGGGATGCTACGAATGGCAAACTGCGCGGCCACTTTTTGTGCATGCTCCGTATTCACTTTTGCAAAGCGTGCGGATGTCGGCATGTCCGCGGCCACTTGGGTGAATATCGGTGCCATGGTCTTACAAGGACCGCACCAACTTGCCCAAAAATCCACCACGACGGGCAAATCATTCTTACTGATAAAACGCGAAAAATTCCCGTCGTTTAATTCTTGTATCGAACCACTCAAAAGTAACTCTTTGCAACGTCCAC
>JARGOI010000469.1 GCA_029212275.1 Thalassolituus sp. | reverse complement strand
TTCTCTCACTACCGCTTCTAATAAACCGAGGATTGCACAGTGGCACGTACAACGCCGATTGAGCGTTATCGTAATATTGGTATTGTTGCTCATGTGGATGCGGGTAAAACCACAACCACTGAGCGTGTACTGTTCTACACCGGTGTATCTCATAAAATTGGTGAGGTGCACGATGGTGCAGCCACGATGGACTGGATGGAGCAAGAGCAGGAGCGTGGTATTACTATCACGTCTGCTGCCACCACTTGTTTCTGGTCTGGTATGGCGCAGCAATACGATCAGCATCGCATCAACATAATTGATACGCCTGGGCACGTAGACTTCACCATCGAAGTTGAACGTTCTTTAAGAGTATTAGATGGTGCGGTGGTGGTACTGTGTGGTTCTTCCGGTGTCCAACCTCAAACCGAAACGGTTTGGCGTCAGGCAAATAAATACGAAGTACCTCGTATGGTCTTTGTGAATAAGATGGATCGAACAGGTGCCGACTTCTTTATGGTCGTTGAGCAACTGAAAACACGTCTTGGCGCAAATCCTGTACCGATTCAGATCAATATTGGCACCGAAGAAGATTTTAAAGGTGTTGTCGATCTGATCAAAATGAAGGCCGTCATGTGGAATGAGGCCGATCAAGGGATGACATTCACCTATGAAGACATTCCTGCTGACTTAGTCGACACCGCCGAAGAATGGCGTGAAAAGATGATCGAAGCTGCGGCGGAAGCATCTGACGAACTAACGAACAAATATCTCGAAGGCGAAACGCTTTCCGAAGAAGAAATTAAATCCGCATTACGTGCACGTACGCTGGCCAGTGAGATTGTTTTGATCACTTGTGGATCGGCGTTTAAAAACAAAGGCGTGCAAGCCGTGCTGGATGCTGTCATTGAATACCTTCCTTCGCCGACCGAAGTGAAAGCCATCGAAGGTGTACTGGATGATAAAGACGAAACCGTTGCGACGCGTCACTCAAGCGATAGCGAGCCATTTGCTGCATTGGCATTTAAAATTGCCACAGACTCCTTCGTTGGTACGTTAACGTTTATACGTGTGTATTCGGGGATGCTGAAGTCTGGCGATGCGGTATACAACCCAATTAAAGGCAAGCGTGAGCGCGTTGGTCGTATGGTGCAAATGCATGCCAACAGTCGCGAAGAGATCAAAGAAGTCTGCGCTGGCGATATCGTTGCCCTGATTGGTTTAAAAGACGTCACCACGGGTGAAACTCTTTGCGATCAGAACAATCGTATTACCCTAGAACGTATGGAGTTCCCAGAGCCGGTTATCTCGGTAGCGGTTGAGCCTCGTTCACAAGCCGACCAAGAAAAAATGGGTGTGGCACTGGGTAAGTTAGCTCAAGAAGATCCATCTTTCCGTGTCGAGACCGATGAAGTGTCTGGACAGATTATTATTTCCGGAATGGGCGAATTGCACCTCGATATCATCGTTGACCGTATGCGTCGCGAATTCAACGTCGAATGCAATGTTGGTAAGCCACAAGTGGCCTATCGCGAAAAAATCACCCAGACCGTTGAGATTGAAAATAAGTTTATTAAGCAGTCCGGAGGCCGTGGCCAGTATGCGCACGTGGTTATTCGTTTCGAACCTACGGACGGCGAAGAATTGGAATTTGTGAATGAAATTTCCGGCGGTGCTATACCGCGAGAATTCATTCCTGCTATTGAAAAGGGTATTTCCGAGCAAATGAAGAACGGGGTCCTTGCGGGCTATCCTCTTCAGGGCCTTAAAGCCACTTTGCTCGACGGTTCCTTTCATGACGTTGACTCTAACGAGATGGCGTTTAAAATTGCTGCATCACTGGCAACCAAACAGCTTTCAAAAGAAGGCAAAGCGGTATTGCTAGAGCCCATGATGAGGGTCGAGGTGGTGACACCAGAAGACTACATGGGGGATGTAGTAGGCGACATGAATCGTCGTCGCGGATTGATATCCGGAATGGAAGATACTCTGTCGGGCAAAGTGGTGAACGCCTCTGTGCCGCTGGCAGAAATGTTTGGTTACTCCACCGATTTGCGTTCCGCAACTCAAGGACGAGCCACATATTCAATGGAATTTGAAAATTACGCGGAAGCGCCTTCTAACGTGGCTGATGCGATCATTAATCACTTTTAATTACTGTATTTTGTACGAGGTATTTTATGGCTAAGGCAGCGTTTGAACGCACAAAACCCCACGTAAACGTGGGTACTATCGGTCACGTTGACCACGGTAAAACTACTCTAACAGCCGCGTTAACTCGCGTATGTGCAGAAGTATGGGGCGGCTCTGCCGTTGCATTCGACGGTATCGACAACGCTCCAGAAGAGCGTGAGCGCGGTATCACTATTTCAACGTCACACGTTGAATACGAATC
>JARGOI010000468.1 GCA_029212275.1 Thalassolituus sp. | reverse complement strand
TGCATTTCCACCATCCGTGGTGGTCACAGCGGGTCACGTCGAAAAGTAGCAACGCAGAAATGTTATTTCCCTGAAAGCCCCAGGGGGTGTGGCTTGTAACACTTTATATCTTTGTTGTTGATCTTGTTAAGGACCCGTCATTAACATCAATCAACGCCTCGATCTAAAGTGTTACAAGACTCACGCGCACGACTGCATGGATGCAGGAGGTAGGGCGACGCAGGAAGCCAAAGCCGAGCACTACTGCATTTTTCAGAGGTGCCTTAATCAACATCGTTATTCAAGAGGGCTCTGGATTGTGTTTTGATTTTATAGTGTTAATGTACACATATCGAAAAATGTATTAAAACAGGTGTACTCTTGGCGATTAGTAAAGACTTAGATAAACGGGTAGAGCGCACACGTCGTTTATTAGTGAGTACTATTTTAGAACTGATGGTGACATTGCCGTATCCGAAAATTTCGGTGGCCAATATTTGTGAGCATTCAGGTGTTGCGCGCCCAACGTTTTATTTACACTTCCGCTCGAAAGACGATTTGCTGCGCTATTACATTGAAGAAATGTTCCTTAAATTCTCGGTTCAAATAGAGCCATTATTGGCACGTTCTCCAAACGTCGACCCTGAAATTTCAATTTTGATGTTTCGCCAATGGCAACAGAATGCTGACGTTGCCCAGCTTCTAGTCGCTCCCGATGTTGAAGCTATTTTGCTGAATGAGTTCAAGGTCTATGTTGGGCAAACTATTGATCGCTACATGGAACTGCATAATCTCAAACTCAGTCGTGATGGTCATTTGCAGTACGTGATTGATTATTTGGCTGGCGCGTCGTTCTCTTTGATTGTGCGTTGGATTCGTGGTGGCTTTAAAGAATCTCCAGAAGAGTTGGCGCAACTTTACTCTTCTTTGGCTCAGCCAGGGTTGATTCAAGTGATGGTCAGCGGGCAATTAGTAAAATAGTCTCGGTGTCATTGTCGAAAAAAATTTGGGACATGAAAAGCGATAACAAAAAAAGCGGGAATTTCTCCCGCTTTTTTACCTTTTGAATTGCGATAAATAGATAACAATAACAATAAAAAGATTAATGAACTCGGCGCCGACTGTCGATGCGCTTATTTTGAATTTTACTGATCTTTCGTTGCGCTTTTTCGAAGGCATCACGCAAGGCAACATACAAGTTTTCGTGCTCGTGTTTATCGTGATGATCGTGGGTAATGGCAATCAACTCACCCGGTATGCCTACCTCTAATGAGATATGGGCAATTTTGCCTTTCTGACTGTGATTGTGAGGGATGGCAACAACGGCACGAATGCCAGTGATATTGTCGAATAGATCGGTGAGTCGGTCTGCTTTTTCACGGATTTGGTGCTCAATAGCATCAGAGTGTTCCATATCGCGAAAACTAATTTCCAAACCTTTCATACATGCTCCTTTCTCTTAATGAACTAACAGGTTGTGATACTGCAGCACTTCTTGAGTGTGGACTATTTACATTACTCCTGCCGCTCATAAGGTCAATAAGATTTTCGTAACTTGAATGTTTCTGACGTCTAGGGCATTGCTGAAATCCGCAGTCGCCATGGCATAACTGCCTTTGAAAGTATCATTTACGCGCTCTATACGTGTTTGAAAATCATCAACTGTGATGCTTTATGATAACCTCAATATCTGCCTTTTTCGGATAGAACGATGCAAGTGTATGACGTACCCTTGGTCTTCTTTGACCTCGATGATTCTTTAATCAATAAAGATGCCAATAGCTTGTGGTTGCGTTGGCGTGTGCGTCGTGAGCGTTGGGCTGTGGTGGAAGGAGCGCTTGCCATTGCGTCCTTGTATCGAGCGTACAAAAAAGGCGAGGTCACCCATGCGCGTCTGTCCAATTATTACCGTACTCGCACGCGCGGTATGACACTGGAGCAGTATCAAGATTACGTTGATCAGTTTTTTTTGGAGCGTGGACAACTGCATATCTATCCGCAAGCCGCGTCATTATTATTTGCTTATCAACGCCAGGGCACAAAAATTGTGATGATCACCGGAGCCGATAACTTGATAGCTCAAGCCTATGCCCATGCGCTAGGTATTGAAGAAGTGATCAGTAATCGCCTCAGTATTGTTAACGATACCATCACCGGACTTGAACAACCCTTGTGCTACGGGTCGGGCAAAGTGACACTGGCGACAGAATTCATCGAATCCTGTGGCTTACATTTAGCGGACACTGCCTTTTACAGCGATAGCCATGCCGATCTGCCCTTGCTGGACGCGGTCGGACAACCGGTGGTCCTTAATCCTAATTCCACACTTGCCAATATCGCCCAACAACGTCAATGGCCAGTTTTGGATTGGAGAATTGAATCCTGACTTGCTCGCTTCGCTGCAT
>JARGOI010000467.1 GCA_029212275.1 Thalassolituus sp. | reverse complement strand
GTGACATCTAATATCGAACGAAACTGATCACCCATGGCGCTCATCGCAAACGCCATGCCGCCAGCTTTTGGCTTAAGCAGATGCTCGAATGATGAGTTTTGTTCAGTACGTTTTTGCTCAGTAAAGCGTGTGCCTTCTAAGAAGTTCATCACACTGGTGGGCAGTTCTTTAAATTTCTCACAAGCACGCTTGGTAGTTTCGATGTCTTTACCTTTCATCTCGGGATGTTTTTCTAGGTAAGACTTACTAAAGCGCTTCATAAATGGAAAATCGAGGGCCCACCAAGCAGCTCCTAAAATTGGCACACGAATAAGTTCTTGTTTAAGGAAAAACTTCAACAATGGGATACGTCCATTCAGGGTGTGCTGTAATACCAAAATATCGACCCAGCTTTGATGATTGCTGACGACAAAATACCAGCCTTTATAATCTAGATTGTCTGGACGTTGTATCGTCCAATTCATTTTCTGCGTCAGTAACATCCAGCCAGAATTACAGCTGATCCAAGCATTGGCCACGGCGGTAAGCATCGCAGTGAGTACACGTCTCACAGAGCGAATGGGAAGAATGACCTTTAAAAACGTCAGTGGAAATAAGATCGAGGCCCAAAAAAGGGTATTTATCAAAAGTAAAAGGCTGGCAATGACACCAATCACGATAGGAGGCATGGAAGGTTATCCTTGTTTATTTTGTTGTGCCTGAATCGCCGTTAGGGCAATCGTATATATAATATCCTCCACCAGCGCTCCTCGCGACAAGTCGTTTACCGGTTTCGCTAACCCTTGCAACATGGGGCCGACACTGATGACGTTGGCGCTGCGTTGCACGGCTTTGTAGGTCGTATTTCCGGTATTTAAATCGGGAAACACTAACACCGTTGCTTGTCCCGCAACCGGACTATCTGGTGCTTTAGTCTTGGCCACGCTGGCAGTCGTGGCAGCATCATATTGCAATGGCCCATCAATCACCAGATCAGGTCGAATTTCTCTTACTCGGTCAGTGGCAGCTCGTACTTTTTCGACATCGGCTCCCATGCCAGAGCCACCAGTTGAGTAGCTGAGCATAGCGATGCGAACAGGAATGCCCATGGCCTCAGCCGAGCTGGCACTTTGAATCGCAATGTCGGCCAACTCTTCGGCATTGGGATCTGGATTGACTGCACAGTCGCCATACACCAAAACCTGGTCGGGTAAGCCCATAAAGAAAACCGATGACACTAATTTCGCATCAGGTGCGGTCTTGATTAACTGTAACGCTGGGCGAATGGTATTGGCAGTGGTGTGGATGGCGCCAGAGACTAAACCATCCACTTCGTCTTCCGCCAGCATCATGGTGCCAAGTACGACGTTGTCTTCCAGTTGGGCCAGCGCCATCGGAGCAGTCAGATTTTTATGTTTACGCAGGGCGACCATCGCCTCGACATATTTTTCACGCACCTCAGTTGGATTTGTCATGACTAATCCATCGGGCAGCGTCACGCCTTGAGCATCGGCGACTTGCTGAATGCGTTGCGGATCGCCTAGTAAAATACAGTCGGCAATACCGCGCTCTTGGCAAATAGCCGCCGCTTTAACGGTGCGCGGTTCCTCTCCTTCGGGTAGCACAATGCGTTTTTTCGCGGCACGTGCACGAACAACCAATTGATGACGAAAGGCGGCAGGGCTGAGTCGCGGCGCACGCGGCGTGCCAATATGCTTTTGCAGCATGTCGACATTTAAATGGTCTGCTACGGCCAGCATGATGCGATGCACTCTTTGCTCATCATCAAGCGGGACTTTGGTGCTCATGGTGGTTAGGCTGCGAGCTGTATCAAAACTGTCGCGTTCGGTTTTTAACACAGGCAGCCCACTTTGCCATGCGCGCTGACACAATGCGTCCAAAGCTTTGGAAGGTGAATAGCCATTAGTGAGTAGTAATCCAGCAAGTTGGGTGCCGTTACTGGCAGCCATGGCACTGGCGATAATAATATCGTCGCGATCGCCAGGCGTCACGACCAAGGTACCGGGGGTTAAACGATCAATAACGTTGGTAAGGGTGCGTGCGCACAAAGCAATTCGTGCTACTCGGCGACTACTCATCTCGCCTTCGTGGATAATGTCTGCATCAATGGCTCGCGCAATATCAAGCGTGCGCGGTTGCAGTAGCTCCATTTGCCAAGGTACGACAGCAATGACAGGACAACCTGCCACTTTGACGCTAGCGCATTCTTCGATAGAACAACCTGCGGGCGGAAGTTCCTCGGGTTGTTCGTCGGATGCGGGCAGCGATTCATTCATATCTGGCGCGCCCGCTTTATTAATCAAGCAGCCTAACAAAGATGCTTTAGGGCCACCAAAAATCCCCATTTCTAGGCGAATTTCATCTTCAAGCTCTTTAACACTGCGAT
>JARGOI010000466.1 GCA_029212275.1 Thalassolituus sp. | reverse complement strand
GGTTGTTTCACGTTGATTGGTGATGCCTATCGCAGAGAGCTGGGTGACATTAAAATCGGAGATTCTTGAACTCAGATCGCCAATTGCTTCGCGCGCGCACTCAAGAGAAGACTGCCATAAATCTTGCGGGTCGTGCTCAACCCAGCCTGATTGGGGGAAATGCTGGGCAAATTCTTGTTGGGCTGTGGCAACGACTTGACCATGCGCATCAAAGATCATCACACGGCTGCTTGTCGTTCCTTGATCAAAACTGAGGATATAACGGGTCATCGAGAGCTCCTATTGTTATTAACGATAGAGTAACGCGCTTCGATTTAATCATCCAGCCGCCAACCTTAGCATCTTGTTGTTAAAGCTTGCTTGCAGGCACTGGTTACACCTTGGGATGAAGATAATTAATCGCTGTGCACTCGTGGCCAGATGAGGGTGAATTTTGCGCCACCAAGAGTGTCGCTACGCGACACCATAGCTTTGCCGTCATGCCAATACATAATGCGACGTACGATGGACAAGCCAAGACCATAGCCTCCCGAAGCGCGCGTTCGACTATCATCTAAGCGCGCAAACGCGGTAAACACACGCCCCCAGTCTTCTTCTGGGATGCCCGCACCATCATCTTCAACATCGATACGACAAACATCTTGGGTGACATGACATACAACTCGGACCTGACTCTTGGCGTAGCGTCCAGCATTTCCCACTAAATTTTGAATGGCTCGATGCGCATACCGTGGCTCAACTTCACACAAGGTAGCGGCGGGATCACCGGTAAAATTGTAGGTGACTTTAACTTGCTCAGGTGGCCTGGCTTCATGCACCACCTGGTCGGCAATATCAGCAATAGGAACACGCTGAAAATCAAGAACAGGCCCCCCCTCTTCGAGTCGGGCGTACGTAAGAATTTCATCAATCAGCTCGTCCAACTCTTGAATGTCAGCGTCCATGCCTTTGAGCTGCTTGGCTACAAAAGGATCATCCGCGGTACTGTCTTCAATAATTTGTGCGCCAAAACGTATCCGCGCCACAGGCGTGCGCAGTTCGTGTGAAACCGCACGCACCATTTCTCGTTGAATAGAAAGCAATCGTTGAATGTGCTCAGCCATGGCATTGAATGATTGCCCCAGACGGCTCACAGGGTCGCTTCCCTCACTGTGCACACGAACGTTTAAATGACCTTGCGCTAAACGCGTGGTGGCTTGTTCAAGCTTCCGTAAGCGCACTTCAAAAGAATTAACGACCCAATATACGCCAAGACCGATAAGTAAAATTCCCGACAGTACAATGACTAACACCGATGGCCAAGCAAAAGACGTGTATGGGGTCCATGGACCAAGGCGTATGCTCCAAGGATGATTAATAAGAGCCACATCGACCATTACTTGCTGACCGCTTTGGGTTAAGGAAATCCGTGTTGCTTGTTCACTATCGAACGATTCAGCGTTCTCTTTCGCGAGCAAGGTTAAGGGATACCCAAACGAGGGTCGGACACGATTAAGATAATCTTCAGGAGATAAGTCAGATTGCAGCCAATCCTGTTGCAATAACGCTGCAGTCGCTTCAATTTGTAAAAGCGAGAGGTTAGAAATGGTCAAACGCAACCAGCCTTGGTTAAAACGATAATCCAATGCCAGATTAGATGAATCATCGACACGACTGATCACGGCTTCATTTCGTTCTAAACGACTTCGACGATAATCATCGTCAATTTCAGACATGTCAGGAAATAGCTGCAACTGACCAGAGAACTGAGTTTCTATGGCCGCAGAAGCATTGCTGTCGCGCTCAAGTGCTTGCGCAATTAAGTACAGGCTCCCTCGGATTAATGATTCTTCATAATCAGCCAAGCGAACCTTATTGACTAATTGAAGTGCCACCAAACACAAGATTGTCACTGTCAAAAGGGCGGCTAACAGCCCAGCGTAAACCCGTGTAAAAATATTGGCGCTCCTCGCCTAAAGTTCTTTTACGAACAAATAGCCTTTACTGCGCACCGTTTTAATACGCTTGGGATTCATTGGGTCATCACCAACCTTCGGGCGGATTCGCGACACTCTAACATCAATCGAGCGGTCTTGACCGTCGTATTCAATACCGCGTAATTGATTAAAAATTTCTTCGCGGGTCAAAATACGTCCGGCATTGCTGGACAATAACCACAACAAATCAAACTCGGCGCTGGTCAAATCGATGCTTTCGCCATCTAACCAAGCTTCACGCATGGCACTGTCGACCACCAAGTTATTAAACGTCAGTCGTGACGATGGCGAGGCAGCGACTTCTTCGACATCCATTTCATCCCCGACACGACGCAACAAAGCCCGTATCCGCGCCAACAAAACGCGTGGACGAACTGGCTTAGCAACGTAGTCGTCTGCACCCATTTCCAGCCCCAGCACCT
>JARGOI010000465.1 GCA_029212275.1 Thalassolituus sp. | reverse complement strand
GTTGGTTCAAACTGAGGCATACCCGCCAGTTTCACTTTCTCTTGATCAACGGCGCGGAAAAATGATTGTTGCATCTGCTGATAAATAGCTTCATAACGCGCTTGTTTACCAAACATCTTCTTGATAACGCTAGTAGGCACTTTGCCTGGGCGGAAACCATCAATGCGACGACCTTTTGATAACTTCTTCAGTTCTTCTGTAACTTTTACTTCAACGTCGGCCGCTGGAACACCAATTGTCATGCAGCGTTGCAGACCTTCAGTGGTTTCAATAGACACTTGCATAGATGCCTCACAATCAAATCAATCAATGGAGCAATTAGCCAACAGCCAACTGCGGTAAACTTTAAGGTCGCGGATTATAGCCTAATGGCAGGCACGATTAAACCTTAGGAATTTAGGGGCTATTTTTAGAGTTTTTTTAAGGAGTAAAAAAGAGTTAAAACGGAAGAAAACAGTTAGAGCAGAATAAAACGAAGGGAAAATGGGGTGGCCGACGGGGTTCGAACCCGCGACAACAGGAATCACAATCCTGGACTCTACCAACTGAGCTACGGCCACCACAAATACTGCTGAGCTACCAAAAAGTGGTGCACCCGGCAGGGATTGAACCTGCAACCCTCGGCTTAGAAGGCCGATGCTCTATCCAATTGAGCTACGGGCGCATGTCCACTTAATCTTGCGATTAAATGGTCGGGGTAGAGAGATTCGAACTCCCGACATCCTGCTCCCAAAGCAGGCGCGCTACCAGGCTGCGCTATACCCCGATCGACACTCAAAAGGCGATGCCCCTTAAGTGGCTGCGCATATTATAGTTGGTACGCGAATGCGTCAACGATTTTTTAAAAATATCTTTAAAAACAAGCGCTTCGACAAAAAGAACAACATCCGTAGCCCTGCCCCTTTGTTTTGCTCGCCGAGCATGCGAAAATCGCGCGCTCACAAGATGAGCCTGTTTTTAGAGCAGCATCACTTTTTTATCGTATTCAAGGGTTTAGCACAAATATGACCGCACTTCTGATTGACGGAAAAGCCAAAGCAGAATCCATCCGTGAAGCAATTCGCATCCGCGTCGATACTCGCTTAGCCGCAGGCAAACGTGCTCCGGGCTTGGCCGTCATTTTAGTAGGGCATGATCCTGCATCAGAAGTATATGTTGCTCACAAGCGCAAAGACTGCGAGCAAGTCGGTATCATCAGCAAAGCATACGATCTACCCGATACCACGTCACAAGAAGAATTAATCGCCCTGATTGACTCACTCAATGCAGCGTCCGATGTTGATGGTATTTTGGTGCAATTGCCGCTGCCAGCGGGTTTAAAAGCCGATGAGATTTTAGAACGCATCGACCCTACAAAAGACGTCGATGGTTTCCATCCGTTTAACGTGGGTCGTTTAGCGCAGCGTATTCCCTTGTTACGTCCTTGCACGCCAGCGGGCATTGTTGATTTACTGGACGACACCGGCATCGACATTACCGGCAAACACGCGGTGATTGTTGGCGCATCCAACATCGTTGGCCGCCCAATGGGATTAGAGTTATTACTAAAAGGCTGCACCGTCACCACCTGCCACCGCTTTACCCAAGACTTGGCCAGCTTTGTTAAGCAAGCCGATATCGTAATTGTCGCCGTGGGTAAACCCGGCATTGTAAAAGGCGCATGGATTAAAGAAGGCGCTATTGTGATCGACGTGGGTATCAACCGCTTAGACAATGGCAAACTGATTGGCGATGTCGATTTTGCTGCAGCGGCTGAGCGAGCTTCATTCATAACACCCGTACCTGGCGGCGTTGGCCCCATGACACGTGCCAAGTTATTAGAAAACACGTTGTTTGCGTGTGAGACGCTACACAGCAATTAAGTCACAACGTCTGATCTGAATTTCTGAATTTCTGAAATTAAAAGTCGAATTACTGCAACTGCCACAGTTTTCCTGTGTCAGTTGCAATCCAGATACGCCCTTTTGAATCTTCTAACACGGTACGCAAACGTTCATTTTTATCTTCTAGATAGCGTTTTTCTTGGGTCACTTGATCGCCTCGCATCACCAAACGATTCAGATGCTGCAGCTTCAACGCACCGGATAAAAAATCCCCCTGCCACCCATAGCGATTTTGCTTCACTGCGATCAAGCTGCTGGGCGCAATGGAAGGGGTATAGACCTTTTTGGCGTCAATCATGCCCGCTTTAGACTCCTCACCAACACTGATTGGCCCCCAATATTCTTTCCCTAAAGACACTTCGGCCCAACCGTAATTGCCGCCCTTCTCAATCAGATTCAGCTCATCGCCACCGCGTGGGCCGTGTTCGCTTTCCCATAGCTGACCTTTGCGAACCGCCAAGCCTTGCGGATTACGATGACCATAACTCCAAATTTCTGGCAATATATTGCCACGAT
>JARGOI010000464.1 GCA_029212275.1 Thalassolituus sp. | reverse complement strand
GTCATTATGACTATCGAAAACGTCTGCTTAGAAAACAGATTCATCCAATTTTCCTCATGAGTAAATGCACATAACGACCCAAGCGACGATACGGTTCTTGTAAGCCGGCTTCTAAATCAGCGAGGTTGACGGCATCTTGTCCAATACGCTCACGTATTTTCTGATGCATATGGTCGTGGATACAGCGAATACCGCGCCAGCGCAACAGTTCGAACCCTTCGGCTTCTAATGCTTGTTGAATGGCGTCAGGGTCGAGTGGGTGTTGCGGAGCATTTCCTTCGTCTCTTAAGCGCTGATTAGCGCCATTCGGCGCATGGGTTCTGCCATTCATTAGCTGTCGCCACTGATGGCCGTAGAGGTTATAGAACATCACAGATAACACGCCGCCGGTGCGCACTCGTTGGGTAAGCAACGGCAGAGCATCGAAGGGGGACTCTAACCACTCCAGCACGGCATGGTTCAGCACAATGTCATAGGTGTTTGGAAAAAAATTGGCGGCATCTTGTAAGCGACACTGATGAGCGATAAGAGGTTGTTGTGCTTGGTTAAATTGATCTTGTGCCAGTGTCAACATTTCTTGAGAGATGTCACACAAAGAAATATGCGCACCTTGCTGCGCCAAACTCAAACTAAACTGGCCTTGGCCGCCTCCTAAATCTAGCACCTGTGCTCCGTCTAATTCTATATTGCTCTCACTGAAGTCTTTCTCTAATGCCAATAGGCGTAACTTTCCTCGTGCTGTAGTATAAATCGTTCGACTGAAGCGTTGTGCTAAGTCATCAAAATTGCGATCACTTTTATCGGTCATCAGGTGTTGCGTCCTATGGGAGTCGAAATCAACAATTTTAAGAATAATGTTAAGAATGGCTCGATGCTACGCAAGCGCGGCAGTTCTATGAAGCAAAAATACCATATTCAACTAAACTTACGACGATAAGAATCTCTAAATTGGATTTCCATGCCAGCAGAAGCGATTGAATGCCCTCTCGGTGAAACACAATGCCCACTTATTGATGAGTTGAGCGATTTACGGCTGCGCGTGATCACCGACCCTCTGACCGAATTGTTTAATGTCCGACATATGCGTGTCTGCTTAGAGCAAGAACTTGAACGCACCTCACGTACCACCATGCCAACTGCGTTCATGATGATAGACCTCGATCACTTCAAATCTATCAACGATACCTACGGCCACGAAAACGGCAATAAGGTACTGATTCATGTCGCACAATTACTGCTACTCGAAACCCGAAAGTTAGACGTATGTTGTCGTTATGGCGGAGAGGAGTTTGCCATCATTTTACCTTCGACTAGTTTGATGTTAGCGCGTCAAGTGGCCGAACGTATCCGTTTAACATTGGAGAATAGCTTCATTCAGCTGGATGCCGATACTGCGATTACTGTGACAGCTAGCATAGGTTTAGCGATGATTGATCGTCATTCTGGGGAAAGTGATTTCCTGATTTCAGAAGCTGACAAGGCATTGTATCAAGCGAAAAAGAATGGTCGTAACGGTGTCGCAGTTTCGTATTCACCTAAAGACGATGCTGCGGTTAACGGTGACGAGAAAGCGGCTATTGGTCAGTTATTTAGTCAATAGCGGGCCCACCATGTTTGTTTAGCCAACGGTCTAAAGCATCAGCGAACACCTTCTTATCCTTATCAGAAAAAACTGCCGGTCCACCACTTTGAATGCCTGATGAGCGCAAATTCTCCATAAAATCACGCATCGCGAGTTTCTGCTTAATGGTTTGCCGGCTGTAGGTTTCTCCACGATTATTGATGACTTGCACCTGTTTTTCCATGACTTCTGCAGCCAAAGGAATGTCTTGGCTAATTAACAAATCGCCCGCCACAGAGCGTTGAACTATTAGATTATCCGCCACATCAAAACCTTGTTCTACCTGCAAAGAATGGATCACCGGATTAGGGGTGACAGGCACAATATGGTTTGCCACAAACCAAGTTTGCGTTTGTGTGCGAATGGCGGCGCGGCAAATTACTTCACGAATGGCTTTAGGAGTGGCGTCGGCATCGACCCAGATAGTGGCCATGATTTTTCCTGTAGACTTAATGGTCGGCAGTATGCGGTGTTTTACCTGAGTATAAAAGTCTCAGTGACTGTCAAAACCAACTTATCAAAATCAACTTAAACTTGTCCTATCTTAGGCTTGTTTTTAACCACATAACTGCCTAAGGTAAGGAAAGAATTTAACCCAATGAAAGGGCATTTGGAGAACGTATGACCGGCTTAATAATGGATACACCTCTACTGATTTCAAGTTTACTCAAGCATGCAGAGTCGACTTTTGCAGCCACTGAAATTGTCAGTCGTCGCTGTGAAGGCGATATTCATCGTTACACCTTCAAAGATGCCGCATTACGGGCAAGAAAGGTGGC
>JARGOI010000463.1 GCA_029212275.1 Thalassolituus sp. | reverse complement strand
GTGCCGTCTTGGAGGTTGCGTAATTGACGCTCTTCTAATAATTCTATTAGACGCATCTGACCAAACTCCGAAAGTTGATCGATGTTTTCTAAAAACACACTGCCTTTGTTGGCGATCTGAAAAATCCCTTGCTCGGAGGATATTGACGAGTCGTTTGGTAACACATCTCCAAACAATACCGCGCCTTCGGAATCGTAGTTTTCTTGGTTGTGTAAACTCGCACAATTAACACTTATAAATGGTTGCGAGGCGCGCGTACTTAAGTAGTGCAACGCACGAGCAATACCGCGACGATCACATCCCTCTGGCGCAGTGATATTGACCGGTGCTTGAGTTCGAGCAAGTCGATAAAGTGTTGCACGAAACGTTTCCATTATCGCTGAATCGCCAAACAAAAGACTATGGCAATACGTAGGTAACGGGCTGCGTTTTTTCAATAATTTTTTTGCTGCTTCTGCCAAGTTACGTAGGCTGGATAACTCTAACGGTTTGGCCAACACATCGAAGGCTCCACTCTTTAGCGCATCGACGCCCACTTCTAAATTACCGTAGGCGGTAATCATCGCGATGGGCATGTCTGGATAATGCTGATTAACGTGACGTATCAAACTTAAACCATCACCGTCTGGTAAACGCATATCGGTAATACAAAAATTGTATGCAGTTTCTTGTAAAGCGCTTAAGGCTTCTTTTATGCCAGCGACGGCATGACAATCGAATCCAGAACGCTCGATGGCTTTGACGGTCAGTCGTCTAATATCCGCTTCGTCATCGACAATTAATGCTCGAATTTGGTCGTTAGCAGAGGAGGGGGTGGTCACGTTATTACACCTTTTACATCGGTTGATAGATGCTGCTGCATTAGAATACGGAAGCAAGCTCCAGGTGTCGACTGCTGTTGATAATGAATGGTTGCTTGATTGGCTTGACACAGCTCGCGACAAATATATAGACCTAATCCCGTGCCATTATCTTCAGTGGTATTGAATGGCTCAAATAATTGATGGCGAGACTCTGGATCGACGCCATCACCATTATCGTTAATATCCATTTGTACTTGTCCCGAACTCACAAGCGTTACAGAAATAGATATTTTAGGTTGGTGATGTTTTGCTTTGCGCGCGTGACGTAAGCCATTTTTGCAAAGGTTATGTAATACTTGCTTAAGGTGGTCACGGTCAAAAAAAGCGTAGATATCAGCATCAATATTTAAAGTAAATTGATAATCTTGTGCACTGTTAAATTGTTCAAACTCTCGTTTAAAATCGGTCAGAGTTGATGTTACATTGAGTGGCAAACGCACGGCTTTATGCCCTTGCGATAATTGCAAAATATCTTCAATGATTCGATTTATACGACGACCATTATCTTCGATAATTTCAATCAGTTCTCGTTCTTCGGGTTGCAAATAATTCGCTTCACTGACCAATTGCGTTGCTTGGTGTAACGCCGAAAGTGGATTTCTAATTTCATGGGCAATGCTTGACGTTAAGCGTCCCAATGAGGCCAGCTTGACCTGCTGTGCCTCGGCTGCAACACGACTGCCATCTTCAATCATTAAAAAGTAATCTCCGTCTCCCTCAGGGATATCAAATTGCATAATGATAAAAGAATTAGTCGCATTCCTGATGGGTCGCGGACTCGTATTGCCGATCATAAAATTTGGAAGATCATCTTGCTCCTGCAAGGAAAACCAAGAAGCAGCCTGAGGATTGAGATAGGTAATACGGTGTTGCGCATCGCAGGCAATAATGCCATCAGGCAAACTATTGAGAGCGTGTTTGTTAAGTCGGCGCAAACGCATCAGCTTGTCTTGTCGAAATGAAGCCAAGTCCAAGGCTGCATTACTTCGACTGGAAATCAGTTGTACCAAAAAAGCGATAACAAAGCTGGCGGCGCCATAAAGGCCTGTATTGGCACTGCTGTTTAATTGTAGTGTTCCATTAAGCATAAACTCCGAGTAGGTGACTGCCAATGTTAGCCAAGCTGCAACGGCATAGCCAAACACACCAGGAGTAATCAAATTAGCAACGATTAATGGCACAAACAAAATACTCGAGAATCCCGCTTGCAACCCACCGCTAAAATGCATTAGCGCGGTCAATAACAAAATTTCGATAAAGAGGTAGCCGATAATGATTTGCGAGTTGGTATTTTTGTTGTTGAATAGGGCAAATAATACAGAGATGATCACATAAAATGCGGCTAGCCATTGGGACGTTTGCGGTGAGCGTTCTCCCAATAACGATTGGCTATCATCCAAACTTTGAACCATCAGTATCAAGATTGCCAAGCACAGTGAATAATAGCTATACAATCGCAGTATGCGTGTTCCTTGGACAAAAAGATGAGTTTGTAATGGCAACATGCTGACTTCCGTTTGCGTCCGAGCAAAGATTTAC
>JARGOI010000462.1 GCA_029212275.1 Thalassolituus sp. | reverse complement strand
CCATGACTAATTAAGTCATGGCCAACGGTAGGGTTCTAGCTTTGAACTCTTGGTAAATGAAATTTAGGGATAAAACGAGGATAAAAAAAGGACGCCCATTTGAGGCGCCCTATTGTCGATATACAAACGACACGAAACTTGATGTCTGAAAAGTTGCTTAGTAATAACGCAATTCGGTCGACTTACCCCAAAACACTTTGTGCAGGTATACGGTATAAAGAAGAATAATTGGCAACACGATCACGACCCCAACCAGAATAAAGCGCAATGAGGCATCTGCGCTGGCGGAATCCGCAGCAGTCAATACACCCGGTACTACGTAAGGGAAGAAACTGTAAGCCAAGCCAACAAAACTCAAAACGTAGATGGTCGAAATACCCACAAAAGGAAACCAGCTACCAATGTCATTGATGGTCGGAACGTTTTTAAAATACTGATCAACTGCCAAAATCAAAACGCCCACCATAATAGGCATTGGCAAAGCTAAGATAATTTCAGGGAAACCAAACCAACGATCTGCGATGGCACTGCTGGCAAAGGGATTCACCAAGCTGATGGCCAAAATGCCTGCTGCGGCCAACCAACCGCTGCGGCGTCCTAACTTAGCCGCACGTTTTTGTGTATCACCTTCGGTCTTCATCACCAACCAAGCACAACCAATATAGGCATAGGCAGCAGCCACGCAAATGGCACTTAATGCCGCAAACAATTCTGGCACCAAGCCTTCTTCGAATCCCAAAACATAGCGGCCTAACATATAGCCTTGTGTTAGCGTTGCCAAAATAGAACCAGCTTTAAACACACGGTCCCACAGTTTGCGATGTCCAGTAACTGCCTTGGCGCGAAAATCGAATGCCACACCCCGCATAATCAATCCCAATAGCAGCAGGGCTGTCGGCAAGTAAAGCGCTTGCAATACCATGCTGTGCGCTTGTGGAAAGGCAATCAGTAAAATACCAACAGCCATCACCAACCACGTTTCATTGGCGTCCCAAAATGGTCCAATACTAGCAATGAACTCGTCGCGTTGCTTGAGGTTGTCCATCGGTAATAACATACCAATACCTAAATCATAGCCATCTAAAATGGCATAGATCAGTACGGTTAATCCCATTAAAAACAAGAAGATCTCGGCTAAGCCCGACTCACTCATTAAATGCTCAATCATGCTGTAGCTCCATTGTTAATACCGTCCTGCTCTTCGCGTTGCTCTTCTTTTTGCAATTTGTCTAAATCAAACTCTTCCACATAAACCGATTTACGTGACATGTAGAAGATGGTTTGCAAGTAAGCAAACAACAGCAATCCATAAACTATAAGGTACATGGTTAACGACATCGCAACGTTGCTGGCCGGTAACGTTGTTACCGCATCTGAGGTTTTTAGTACGCCATTAACTAACCATGGTTGACGGCCAATTTCAGTGACGTACCAGCCAGCTAAGGTGGCAATCCAACCAGAAAAAGTCATGCCAACCAATACTCGTAAGTTCCACACAGGCAATTCATTTCGACGCCATATCAACCAAGTAGACGCCCAACTAACTAGTAACATTAATGTACCGATCGCTACCATAATGCGGAAACCGAAAAACAAAGGTTTAACCGGAGGATGATTACCCTCGAATTCATTTAACCCTTTAATTTCTCCGTCCATATCATGAGTCAAAATCAAACTGGCTAACTTAGGGATTTCTATGGAAAAACGATTCGATTGCGTCTCTTCGTCCGGCCAAGCAAATAATACCAATGGCGCGCCTTTCTCGGTATGCCAAACGGCTTCAACCGCAGCAATTTTCTGTGGTTGATGTTCTAAGGTATTTAACCCATGTAGATCACCCACAAATATTTGTAATGGGATCAATATTGCAGCCACGGTCACGCCTGTTTTTAATGCTAAACGAGGCGCCAGCTTGTTATCACCACGTAAGATACGATAAGCAGAAATACCGGCAATCAAGAACGCTGCAGTTAATCCGGAAGCAATTAACATGTGCGATAAGCGATAAGGCAAAGAAGGATTGAAAATAATCTCCCACCAGCTAACAGCATGTGCAACACCGTCAATCATTTCGTGTCCTTGAGGCGTGTGCATCCAGCTGTTTAACACCAAAATCCAAAAGGCTGACATGGTCGTACCAAACGCGACTAGCAAAGTCGCTGCTGTATGTACCCAGTTTTTTACGCGTCCAACACCGAATAGCATGATCCCCAAAAAACTCGCTTCTAAAAAGAATGCGGTTAAAACTTCATAGCCTAATAAAGGCCCAGCAATGTTACCTACAGTCTCCATAAAGCCTGGCCAGTTGGTACCAAACTGGAAACTCATGGTAATGCCACTAACCACCCCTAAGGCGAAGGTAAGTGCAAATATCTTTACCCAAAAACGATAAATACGCATCCA
>JARGOI010000461.1 GCA_029212275.1 Thalassolituus sp. | reverse complement strand
ACTGGCACTGATGCTGGCAATGGGCGAGCTGCCGTACAGCATAATGCCCGGGCGCAACACCGCGTCTTGCGCATGTGCGCCACGTAATACCGCAGCACTGTTGCTTAAACTGAGCGGGACTGGCCACGCATGATTGAGTATGGCGGCCTGTTGCTGCTCGTAAAAGTCGCTATCTAGCTCGTCGGAGGTCGCATAGTGACTCATGACATGCCGCAAAATCAGCTCGTTATCGTTACGAATGCGAGCAATCATCTCCGGTGCATAGGCCAAGCGTATGCCCAAACGATTCATGCCCGTATTCAATTTCAGCCATACTGCCACGGCGTGCTTTAACGTGGCATTGGCACGATCAACCAATTGCTGCGGATGATGCACCGCTAATTGCAAATGCAAAAGAGACGCGGTGTGCCACTCTTCGGCAGAGAAGGCTCCTTCTAATACCAAAATAGGATGACGTATGCCCGCCTCGCGCAGAATCACCGCTTCATCCACACAGGCCACCGCAAAACCATCGGCCTCACTGGCGAGTGCATTGGCACAGGCCACCATGCCATGACCATAACCATCGGCCTTGATAACGGCATACGCTTCATGACGCGCGCGCTCACGGGCCACACGATAATTGTGTCGCAGATTGGCCCATCGTAATAAGGCACGAGCAGGACGAGTCATCGACTGGCTGTCACAAAAAAGGTGGTCATAACGTTCAAACCTCAAAACAATTCGGTGCAAAATTCTGTACAATCATGCGCTATATCATTCGTTATAATACATCGATGCAATACTATTGATTAAGATCACTGCTGCTCATCGTCTTCTTAGTTTCAATGAGACAGTCTTATGTTGACTGAATCAGAGGACAGTATCAGCGCTTTGCGTCATTATGTCAGTACACGTTGCCAGCACAAGAGTCCGCGGAAGTTATTCATGCCTAGCCATCCTCTTTTCAATGACCAAATCATCAGCCTCTCCGCAACATTAGCGGCGACGATTGGGTTAGAGGAGGCAATATTATTGACCACGCTCAACGATGCCGCACGACTGCAGCGGCATGCAACCGCACGGCTGAGTCATCACACTTTACGAGCACAACTCCCCTTTTGGGATGATGTCACCCTACGTAAGGTACTACAGAGCTTGCTGGATAAAGGCTTATTGTCTTTAAGCAGCCCTATGTTCCCCGAAGGTGAAGGATTGCTGTACAGTTTTACGGATAGCGGCTTAAGCCAAACGCCAGACCAAATATCTGGTCAAGCATCTGCGCCGAACTCGAAACCAACGGCATCTCAACCCGCCGCCATGAACCCTACCGTTAATGGTGCAGGTTCACTTGGGGTTACGCCAAGTTCAACTGCGGCGAATGGTGTAAACAGACCGATGCCCAGCCAATGGCAGCCATCCAATGAAGCGCTACAACGACTAGATCAGCATGGCATTCCACGCGCTTTTTGTTTTGCCCATCTAGATGCTTTTGTACTGGCAGGACAAGAGCAAGGTGGTAATCGAAACGACTGGAACACCCGCTTTTTTAGGCACATCAAGAAACAGTGGGTATTCACTAACAACGATGCCAATCGCTCACGTTTACAAAATAATGAACGCAGTGCTTTTAATCCCGTCGCAGACGAAGCCCAGCCCATTCGCAATGGCTGGCACCCCAGCGACGATGCCAAACAAATTTTGCAACGAGCCGGTATTGATCCACAATTTATTGATGACGCCGTGCCCGAGTTTATTTTGTACTGGAGTGAACGTGGCGATGTGCATAAAACGTGGAACAGCAAATTTATTCAACACGTTCGTCAGCAATGGGCACGCTACACCGCAGCGGTAGAGCACTCGCCATTGCCAACCCGCATCACTGACGACTGGCAACCATCGCCAGACTGCTATGACATTTTAGACATGGGTCATATTCCGCGTGATTTCGCCACCGCCCT
Organism: Thalassolituus sp.; assembly: GCA_029212275.1. Taxonomy (GTDB): domain Bacteria; phylum Pseudomonadota; class Gammaproteobacteria; order Pseudomonadales; family Oceanobacteraceae; genus Thalassolituus. The sequence continues at coordinate 463 of JARGOI010000461.1, read as the reverse complement.
TGTCGCCGAATTCGTTTTATACTGGCGCGACGCCAATCAAGTTCATAACAGCTGGAACAGTCGTTTTTTGCAATACGCCAAACAGCAATGGGGCAAGCGCCTAGCGCAGCCTGGAGGAGAGGTAAATGGACAGCAAACATCTGCTCAACCGAGTTACGCAACAGCTGAAGCAAGCCTCCAGCGACTCAAAGACACCAGCTGGTGAGAGCGCACAAGATCCGTCGGTTGAGCAAAAAGAAGCCATTAATCAAATTTTTGAACTGTTTCGCTTTAACTATCACAATCAGTTTTTAAAAGCGTTTCCCGATCTTGACACGCTCAACATGGCCAAACGGCTTTGGGCACGCTTACTAGTCGACTACCAGGGTCACGTGATTATGCGCGCGGCAGAAAAAGCCGTAAAAGACAGCAGCTGGCTACCCAATGTGCACGAAGTCGTTGCGCGTTGTGATATTGCCGAAAG
>JARGOI010000027.1:1493-13649 GCA_029212275.1 Thalassolituus sp. | reverse complement strand
GCCATAGGAACCGACCACCACTGGCCACTCCCTAAGTTCGATTGCAGCCAGTCTACCGGTACAAAACCATGTAAAGCAGCGCCTAAACCGACACCAATAAACACCCACTTCCAAACGCGACGCAAGATATCCATTAACTCTTGTTTGGCAAATGTATGTCGTTCACTAAGCGATAGTTTGGCCGTGTTTACGACATTGCTCTTGCTTGGTTCGGCAGACTGATATGCTTTTAAGGCAAAAGGTTGTAGCAGTCTTTCGGCATGAATAAGATCTAGAAAAATGCCGCCGATAATGCCGATGGCTAACCCGACTAACACATAAATAAGGGTGATTTCCCAACCCACTAGGCTTAACAATAACAATACCGCGACTTCGTTGATCAGTGGCGATGTAAGCAGAAATGCCATGGTGATGCCAATGGGAATACCGCCTGAGGTAAATCCAAGAAATATTGGAATACTTGAACAGGAGCAAAAAGGGGTGATGGCGCCAAATACCGATCCCATTAAATACCCAAAAAATCGATTTTTCCCCGCCAGATAATTGCGAACCTTGTCGATGTTCAGGGAGGCTCGAATTAACGCGATCACATAGATCATCAGAACTAAAAGAAAAAATATCTTCGTGGTGTCTTCAACAAAAAAGTGAACAGCGTCGCCAAGCTTAGAGCCGGGAATTAAACCTAATAGGGTAAACGTTAGCCAATCAGCAAAAACGGTGAAAATACTCAGCATGGCATGTTACTCACTCTTGGTGCATCTGGTAGTGCGATTTATGCGTAAAAAGACTGATTTTTTAGTATACAAGTGCTGGAGAAATATTATCGGAAGAGAATACGAAGAAGGGAATGAATAAGCGTTTATATGAGGATAGCTTGACTTAGGACAAGTTATTGGAGGTTAGTCGATATTTTTTTATATTTTTCAGAGGCACCCTAGGCAAAAAAAATGGAGGCTCACAATTAAGCAAATTGCTTAGTTTTGAGTCTCCTTTTTTACTGATTTCATTCGATAATATTGCTTGTGTCACTGAGCAATAAAATCGATATTTTAGCGACGACCTAAATGATTATTTCAAAATCATATCCGATGCTTTTTCGGCAATCGCAAGAGTTGCTGCCGTGGTATTTGCACCAATTAAGGTTGGCATAATAGAAGCATCAACTACGCGTAAGTTTTCGAGTCCATGTACTTTAAGCGTATCATCAACCACGGCCATATCGTCATGACCCATTTTACAGGTCCCTACTGGGTGATAGATATTATCCGCTTTTTGGCGCACAAACTCTCGAATTTCTTCGTCAGTTTGTACGTTTTTACCTGGGAATATTTCGTCTCCACGCCATGAGTCAAATGCTTTTTGCGCAAATATATTACGGACTAATTTCACACCGCGAACCATAGCGTCGAAATCGTCGGGGTGCTCAAGTAATTTAGGGTCAATCAAAGGCTCACTGTTTGGGTTGGCATCTTTTAACTTAACGTGGCCTCGACTTTTAGGACGTAAAACACACGCATGGCCAGAGTAGCCGTAACCAAATGTGAACGACAAGTCGAGACCATGATTGTCCAAACGAACGCTACTCATGTGCAACTGGATATCGGGGATAGGTTCTTCGGGACGTGATTTAACAAAGCCACCAGATTCTGCCACGTTGGATGTCAGTAAGCCTTTTCTGCGGAAAAAGAAATTGAATAGGGCAATTGGACCGTCGAGGGCGATCAGTTTCGGTGTGATCGCAATGGTATCCCAGCGCTTACTTTTTTTAACGACTAAAATATCTGGGTGATCTTGTAGGTTTTCACCGACGCCCGGTAACTCGTGAACTAAAGGAATACCGTGTTGCGCTAATTCAGCTTTAGGTCCGACACCGGAAAGCTTAAGTAGCTTGGGCGAGTTAATGGCACCACCCGATAAAATAATCTGTGCGCCTTCTAATACAGATGTTTTTTTCTTTTGCGAAATTTCTACACCTGTTGCACGCTTGCCATCAAACAGAACTTTATTGACGGATGCACCAGTCATTACAGTCAAGTTGGGACGGTCGAGTACCGGGTGCAGATAGCCACGCGCAGCACCGAAGCGTTCGCCATTTTTCTGAAACACTTTAAATAAACTGACACCTTCAGGTTTGTCATTATTTAAGTCGTCTGTGGCGGCATAGCCTGCTTGAATACCGGCTTCGACGAAAGCTTTACTTACGTCTAACGGCGATTGTAAGTCGGCAACATTCACTGGGCCGCCGACGCCGTGAAACTCGTTCGCGCCAGGTTCATAGTTTTCGCTGCGTTTAAACAGCGGCAAAATGTCTTTATAACCCCAGCCTTTGTTTCCTAGTGATTCCCAATGGTCAAAATCCCAGCTGTGGCCGCGGGTGTAACACATCGCATTGACCGCAGAAGATCCACCTAAAGTTTTGCCTCGCGGGATATAAACACGTCGATTGTTGAGCGCCTTTTGTGGTTCAGTCCAATAACGCCAGTTGCGAGTGACCGAGCGCATCAGCATGATGATACCGGAGGGTATTTTGATGAATATACTATTGTCTGCAGGGCCTGCTTCAAGAAGACAGACAGTGTTCTTTGGGTCTTCAGATAATCGATTAGCTAACACGCAACCTGCTGCGCCTGCGCCAACGATAATATAATCAAATTTCATCTATTACTTTCCTCAATCATGAACGATTCGACCGTCACTGTAGTGGGTAGGCGGGTAATAATTTATTTAAGGCACCACTGCACTTTCTGAGGATGCGCTAATTCTTACCGTTATATTTTTTACTTTTGCAGACGTAGGCCGAGATCTGCTCATGCAATTTTAGTTCGTCAGGAGGGGCTCTTTGTTTGCCGTACATAAACGAAACGGCAATGTACCAAATCATCCTAATTTTTACTGGTGGCATTTTAAACATGGCAGTGACCATGCCAGAAGGGTTAAAGCTGCCAAATGGGGAGTTATATTGCGCGATTTACATTAAAGTATATGAACACTAATACCAGCACAGTGGGCGATTATACCATAGTTTGTTTTTATTTCGCCTAGCCAGAAATGTCAGATTTAACCCTGTTTTAAGGTATTCGTGAGGGCTTCTCAGCTGTTTTGGTGGTGTATTTGATGGTTTCTAGCGGAATGGATACCGTTACATCATCAATAGCAATGGGGATTTGTGCTTGCTCACCGTCTACGCTTACACGAAAACGATTTTCAATGAGTGCCGTCGTTTGATGATTGAGTTTGAGATTGGTTGAGATTATTTGATTAACTGTCGGGTGAATCGTTTGATCCAAAGAAAAGGTGACAGGCCCCAGATATCGAAACGGCATCGTGGTATTGATAGGGACGGTAAAAGAGACCGGTACTTCGAAGCGTACAGGAATTTGTCCTTTGATCGGCAGTTTTGGCAGCCAGCTACTGATCAACTCAATATCAGAAATGATATCAAAGTCAGTCTCTACCACAACGTCTTCGTTGAAGAGCGCTGATATATTGATAGGGATTTGCGTATCGATATCGATGTCGGCGAGATAGGTTCCCTTAAGTCGTAACGGCAAAGCTACTTGGTTTAATGGTAACTGGATAGGGATATTGCCCTCTAGGCGAACATCAGCCATGTTTACGGCTTCCGACTCGATGACAAATGCCTTGGCTAAATTAATAAGGCTTAATTGACGGTCGATGGTGACGCCGATGACCAGTTTGGAATACAGAAAAAATCCCAGTACCGCACCTAGGATGCACAAGAATAAAAGAAGCCAACCAGCGATGATAACTCTTCCTAGGGTTGTCATTTTCGGAGTTCTTGTTGTGATTTTTGCTGCAGTTTTGGATCTTCTTTTTTGTTCTGCGTTTTATTAGCAGTAAACTGACTGTTGTTGAAGCGCAGGTCTTTTAACGGAACATCTAAATCCATTTCGGTAATGGTAATGTCCGTCTTTTCAGTTAATGTGACATTGGCGTTCAGTGGTTTGAGTACCGGCACCGATAGATTTGCTTTGATTGGAATATCAGCAGTTATTAGTGTTTTCAGCGAAACAGTAATGTCGTCATTTATATTCACTGTGGCGGGTGCACTGAAGGATAAATCGATCAAGCGATCGACAGGAATATTTAAACGGATAGGAATGTCTGTTTTTACGGGGAGTTTGCCTTTAATGGGAACGTCTACCCAGAACCCTAAAATTTTTACACTCACTTCACCATTCACTGCAATTTTTTGATCAATATGAATGGTTTCATTGACAGGTACATTCATTTTGACTGGCACGGCCCCGTTGAAATCTATAGAAACATCTATCTGTTCATTTAAGGGAATGGTGAGGTCTTGGTTAATCGGCACACTGGACGCAATGACGGTATCAATATCGACTTGTAATGGGTCGAGAATATCAACTGTCACAGGGAAACTATGATGAATTTCAATGCGTGCTTGTTGTTCGCGCAGTGGAATATGCGCGGAGATATTGCTCCAAACCCAATAAGCGGCATAACCGCCCGCTAAGATTGCCGCGATCAGAACAAGCCCAGATAGATAGAGCCAAACGTTACTGCCCTTAGCGGGAGTAATCATAAACTGCCTATTGTTTTTTTATGTTTAATGGAAATTCAATAATATTGATCTTACCTGAATGAAACACATTAATGCAGTAGACGAACCCATATCGTTAACTCTACAGAGATTATGATGCTCTTTTTCGTCGAGGCTTGTTAGCTTTCTGCTATATCCGCAGCACTTAAGGGTAGTGCCAAATTCGCTATGCTGTGCGCTGTTTTTAAAAGCGCTTTAGACCTGTTGTTTCATCCGTGCATAACTACCGATTCATCGAATGCCTATCTGTAAATAATGCAGTGTTATCTTTCCGTAAATCCTCACACTGTTCCCGCTTCAACCAAATCACGATAAGGCAGGACGATTCTGTCTTCACGTAGCCTTGAAATGTCATCTTTAGCCGAAACTTTTAAGGCGTTCTACAGGGTTATTTTAGGTAGTTCTTCATGCTTGTCGTTGACCACGCTTTTTTCTTGACGTGCCAACCATCTTTAAAATGCAGTCATAAATGTGCGACTCTTTGAAGGTTTTTGGACCAACGTTCAGTGTCGTTTGAACACTGGATAAACCATCAACTTGGTTGGCAATACCAGAGAATTCGTGGGTTACATCATGCGCGTCACGGAATTTTTAGGTGTCTTTGATCTTCTCCTTTGAATGAAAGCTTTCAAGACTCGTTTCATTCTTTTGGGGCAGGGCTTGTGAGATTAACCCTACAGGGTTGAGACATAGCTCATCCCTTTTTTTTCCTGTCCGACCTGTTTTACATGGGCTGCATTTTTCAAATTGCTTTTTATGTCTGCTTTTTGGGTATATATATAGTGAAAAGCATTTGTTTTTATTGCTGTGGTATTGAGGGTGTTGCAGTCGCTGTGATGCAACGATCGAGTATGCTGATTTTGTTGAAATACGTACTGGTGTGTGGGAGTGCTGTTGGATACGGAACCTGAACATGGCTGCCTTGAAGAGTTACTCGGAGCCTATGGTATTGCTACTGATTTCATCAACTACGCTGGCGAGACGGTTTCCTTAGCCTGGGAAAACCGCCTCCGGGTGCTGGATCTGCTGGATGTGGATGTGAGCAGTAAAGAGGCCGCTGAGGCCTCGCTGCTGCATATAAACAGCCAGCGTTTTTCTAGCTGGGTGCCTAAGGCTCTGGTGATTGAGGCCGAGCAACCGGCGCAGATACCTGTGCATCTGGATACGGCCGATCTGTCTATCCCTGTTGACTGGGTCATTGAGACGGATGAGGGTAAGCAGTTTGGCGGCGTCACGACGCCGCTTGATCTGACTGAAACCAATACTCACACACTGGCAACCCGCAGCATCAGTACCCGCATGCTGCCGCTGCCTGAGCTGCCGCCGGGTTATCACCGGCTGACTCTCTCTTCCATCAAGCAACACATCCAGACAACCCTGATATCAGCGCCGTCGACTGCCTATACTCCGGACTGGCTGGAACACAACCGCAAGCTGGCGGGCCTGTCGGTTCAGGTGTATACCTTGCCCTCCGAGCATGACTGGGGGATGGGTGATTTCTCCGATTTGCAGGATACGGTGGTCAGTGCGGCAGATCTTGGTATCGACTTTCTGGTGCTTAATCCGCTGCACCTGCTGGATGTGGATCATCCGGAAAACTGCAGCCCCTACAGTCCCATGGACCGCCGCTTCCTGAATCCACTCTACATAGACCCGTTTCAGGTGGAGGACTATTTTGATAATAAGGCGCTGGTGGCCTGGGTCGCTACCGATGGGGTGCAGAGTGAACTGGTCGAGCTGCGCAGCAAAACCCAGGTGGATTACACAGCGGTCACCCGCCTGAAATACGATGTTTTTAACCGCATGTTTGACTTTTTCAAAACTCGTCATTTGGCGCAAGCGACGCCAAGAGCCGTGGCTTTTTACCGTTACATCGACGGCAAAGGTGAGTCGGGGCAGTTCTTCGCCAATGATCAGGCGAGCAAAAATCGATTGACCTTGGAATATGCTAAGGATCCGCAGTTTCATTTTTATTTGCAGTGGTTGGCCGAAATCCAGTTGGAGGCGTGTCAGCAACTGGCTCTACGTCATGGTATGGCGGTGGGGCTGATTCGTGATTTGGCAGTGGCCAGCAGTTGCAACAGCGCAGAAGTACAACTGAACCCTGAGCTGTTCTGTACCCGCGCCAGCATTGGTGCGCCACCAGACCCGTTAGCGCCACAGGGACAGAACTGGGGGCTGCCACCGATGAAACCCACCGTGCTGGTGGACACGGGGTATGCGCACTTTATCACCTTGTTACAGAACAATATGGCCCATTGCGGTGCGCTGCGTATTGATCACATCATGGCGCTGATGCGCCTGTGGTGGTGTCCGGGACCGGGCGACAGCAGTACCGGTGCGTATGTGCGTTATCCGGTGGCAGATCTGTTTGCCATCCTGCGACTGGAAAGCCTGCGGCAGAAATGTGTGGTGATTGGTGAGGATCTGGGTGTGGTCCCCCCAGAAATCCGCGAGCGTATGGCGCACTCAAGTATACTTTCCAACGCTTTGTTTTATTTTGAGAAATACGACGGCGTTGTGTTTAAACAGCCAGAACATTTTACGCCTCGTTGTCTGGCCATGGTGGCCAATCATGATGTGCCGACACTCACCGCTTGGTGGAATAAAACCGATATTGCTTTGCGTCAGAAGATTGGGTTGCTGAATGATGAAGGTGCGTTGGAGGCTACCATTCATGGCCGCGAATCGGATCTGATTCAGGTGCTGCACTGGGTGAATAACGCAGGCCTGCTGCCTCAAGAATGGCTGGAATTTAATATCCACCGTCCGTTCGACGAACTGTTATGCCGAGCGATTTTTCACACCAGTGGGCGCATGGCCTCACAGCTGGTTTCCGTGCAGATTGAGGATTTGTGTTTTACCGAGCTGCCGGTGAATATACCGGGCACCTCTGATGAATATCCGAACTGGCGGCGCAAGCTCCCCTTGCCAGTTGATGCGTTGCTGGCAGGGATTGAGGCCCGTCGCATGCTGGCCAGTCTAACCGAAGGGCGTGGGCAGGCATGAGTCGCAAAACCAGTAATGCCGCCCCAACCCGAGTCTCCTCCAAAGTCAGTAAGGCTTCCGGCAGCGGACCTTTGGAAAATAACGGGCTTGCAACTTCTTCTGGGCGTAACGCTGCAAGCGGCAGCGATTTCGCCAATAAGGCTCTGACGATGGTAAACCTGAAAGAAATTCAAACCCAATATACTCTGGCACAGAGCAGCATAACTGCGCTGGTCGCGGGGGAATTCTGCGACAGCTTTGCGGTTCTTGGGACTCACCCTTGCGGCAGTGACGGAGCGTGGGTGATACGCGCATTTCTGCCGGGAGCACTGCATGTTGACGTTATCGGCGCAGAAGATATTGCTGTGGCGACCTGTGAGCAGCTGCACCCAGATGGCCTGTTTGAAGCATTTGTTGTCTGTGAAATGGTGTTCAGTTATTGCTTCCGTGTCCGCTATCCATTGGTTACGTTAGTGCTGGAAGATGCCTACCGTTTTGCTCCTCAGTTGCAGGAAATGGACTGCTACCTGTTCAATCAGGGTACTCAGGAACGTGGCTACCATTTTCTGGGTGCCAACCATCGGTGTGTGGAGGGTATCGACGGTGTGTTGTTTGCAGTCTGGGCGCCGGATGCCAGACGCGTGGCGGTGGTAGGTGACTTCAATCACTGGGACCCCCGCGTACATACGATGCGCAAAAATCATGACTGTGGCCTGTGGGAGTTATTTATCCCGGAGGATCTCAGTGGCCGTTATTATAAGTTTGCCATAACCGCCGCCGATGGTCGCCAGCTACCTTTACGTGCAGACCCCTACGCCAAACGTATGCAGCTGCGTCCGGAGACGGCTTCTGTGGTTTGTGCCAGAACGGCCTTCAGCTGGAACGATGAGGCCTGGATGCAGACCCGTGGGGCTAAGCAGAACCGTACGGCAGCGATCAGCATTTATGAAGTGCATCTTGGTTCGTGGCGACGGGCGGGGGATGGCAGGGCGTATTTAAGCTATCAGGATCTTGCTGAGCAGCTGGTGGCCTATGTCTGCGACATGGGTTTTACCCACATCCAATTGATGCCGGTGAGCGAGTATCCGTTTGACGGTTCTTGGGGCTATCAGCCCATCGGTATGTTCGCACCGACATCGCGCTTTGGTGATCCGGATGGGCTGCGTTATCTCATTGATACGGCGCACCGGCACAATATTGGGGTACTGCTGGACTGGGTGCCGGGGCACTTCCCGACGGACGAACACGGACTGGGACTGTTCGACGGCACCGCTTTGTATGAACACAGCGATCCGCGACGGGGGTTTCATCCAGACTGGAATACGCTGATTTTCGATTACGACAAACCCGGTGTGGTCAGTTATCTGTTGAGCGATGCCCTCTACTGGCTCAGTGAGTTTCATTTTGACGGGCTGCGTTTTGATGCGGTGGCGTCGATGCTGTATCTCGACTACAGCCGTAAGGATGGCGAATGGTTGCCAAATGAGTATGGCGGTCGAGAAAATCTGGGGGCGATCCGGTTGTTGCAGCAGGTGAATGAGCGTGCGTATTTCAACTTCCCGGACATTATGATGGTGGCCGAGGAGTCAACCGCATGGCCCGGCGTTACCCGCAGAACATCGGATGGAGGACTGGGTTTCGGCTACAAATGGAATTTGGGCTGGATGAACGATACCTTGCGCTACATGGCACGTGAACCGATTCATAAGCAGTTTCACAGCAATGAAATCACCTTTGGTCTGCTGTATGCCTTCGACGAAAACTTTGTTCTGCCAATCAGCCATGACGAAGTGGTACACGGCAAGCGTTCATTGCTGGAAAAAATGCCCGGCGATGACTGGCAGAAGTTTGCCAACCTGCGTGCTTATCTGGCCTTTATGTGGTCACACCCTGGTAAAAAACTCTTGTTTATGGGCTGCGAGTTTGCCCAACGAATTGAGTGGAATCACGATCAGAGTCTCGACTGGCATCTGACGGGTGATGAGCGCCACGTCGGTGTACAGAACCTAGTCCGCGATCTAAATAACGCCTACCGCTCACTACCTCCCTTGTTCACACAGGATGCCGATCAACAGGGTTTTGAATGGCTCGAAGCGGATCACCCTTCGGGCGCGGTGTTTATATTTGCCCGTCATAATCCTGACTCCGGAGCCGTGGTCATTGTGGCCTGCAACTTTACTCCCACGGTGTTCGAGCATTTTCGGGTGGGTGTTCCCCGTGCCGGCGATTATATTGAACGAGTGAACAGCAACAGTGAATTTTACGCTGGCACTGGGCAAGGCAACTTCGGACGCCTAAGTGCTGAGCCTCAGAGCAGTCATAACCGTCCTTGGTCATTATCCCTAACCTTGCCACCACTGGCCACGCTCATACTGGAGTGGTCAGATGTCGAGGTGGATACTAAAGCCGGAGCTGGGCTTGCCAAGACAGGCGCAGCCAAAACACGTTCTACTGAGACTTACTCTGCCAAAGGTAAACCCTTATGAGTACCGAGAATATGCTGGTGGGGCTGCACTATCCTCTGGGGGCTACTTGGGATGGTGACGGTGTCAATTTTGCCCTGTTCTCTGAACACGCTACTCGGGTTGAGTTGTGTCTTTACAGTAGCGATGGTGTGCACGAAATCAAACGCTATGACATGCCGGACGTGTCCAACCATGTCTGGAACGGCTACCTCCCCAAAGCGGCACCGGGCACGGTCTATGGGTACCGCGTACATGGACCCTATCAGCCTCACCTAGGACATCGTTTCAACCCTAACAAATTACTGCTCGACCCTTACGCCAAGGCGCTGGTGGGTGAGTTTGTCTGGTCCGATACCCACTACGGTTTTGAAAATGACGATGTCGATAAAGACACCTCTTTGGACAGTCGCGACAATCAGCAATTTATGCCCAAATGCAAAGTGGTGGTAGATCCGCAGGCGTTGCAGGTCAGTGCCATCAATCGCATCACCAAGCCGCGCTCGGTGATCTATGAAACTCATCTAAAGGGTTTCACTATGCTGCATCCGGACATTCCGCTAACGGATCGCGGCACCTTTGCCGGGCTATCCCACCGGCAGTCTTTGGCTTACCTAAAAAGTCTGGGGGTTACCTGCATTGAATTGTTGCCTGTGCAGAGCTTTATTAACGAATCCTTTCTGGTCAATAAAGGACTGAGTAATTATTGGGGCTACAACACGCTCTCTTTTTTCACGCCGCATCAATCCTATTTAAGCGGCGACGATATTCTCGAGTGTCGTATGGCTATTGAAGCCATCCATGATGCCGGGATGGAAGTAATTCTGGATGTGGTGTTTAACCACACGGCCGAAGGCAGCCGTCTCGGGCCGACCCTATCGTTCCGCGGCATCGACAACCTGTCCTATTATCGCCTGCAGGCCGAAGATAAGCGTTTCTACATTAACGATACCGGATGCGGTAATACCGTGAATCTTTCCCATCCTAGAGTGGTGCAGTTTGTGATGGACTGCTTGCGTTACTGGGTTACGGTAATGGGGGTTGACGGTTTTCGTTTCGATCTGGCACCGGTGCTAGGCCGCGAGAAACAAGGCTATGATCCGGGCAGCGGCTTTTTTGATGCCCTGTTGCAGGACCCGATACTGGCCGGTATTAAATTCATTGCCGAGCCTTGGGATATCGGTCCGGGTGGCTATCAGCTAGGCAATTTTCCAGCAGGTTGGAGCGAGTGGAACGACCGCTATCGGGATACGGTGCGGCGCTTCTGGCGTGGCGACCCCGGAGTGCTGCCGGAATTTGCCCGGCGCATTCATGGCTCCAGCGATATTTTTGAACATTCCGGGCGGCGGCCGTCTTCCAGCATCAACTTCGTCACCAGTCATGACGGTTTGACGCTGGCCGATCTGGTCAGTTACCGAGAGCGCCACAATCTTGCCAACGGTGAAGACAACCGCGACGGTCATAGCGAGAATTACAGCGATAACTTTGGTGTGGAAGGAGAAACCACAGATCCGGCGGTGAACATTCTGCGCCGGCGGCAACAGCGCAATATTCTGGCGACCATTATCACCTCGCAGGGCATTCCCATGATTCTGGCCGGTGATGAAATGGGGCGCACCCAACAGGGCAATAACAACGCCTATTGTCAGGATAATGAGCTGAATTGGTTCCCTTGGGACACCCTAACCGGCCCGGCTGAACAGCAAAGGGCTTTTGTTCAGCACCTGCTGGAACTGCGCAAGAAGCTGCATATTTTCGCACTCGACGAATATATTCACGAGCCACAGAACACCAACGATCCCAGCATCGAATGGTACGGCGCATCTGGGCAGCTGATGCAGGCCAGCAACTGGGGTGAACATCACACCAAAACCGTTGGCAGTTTATCGACCTGCAATATTCCGGGCAGTGACCAGCAGGAGCGCCTGCTGATGATTTTCCATGCCGGCCTTGAGGACATCACCTTCCGGCTCCCCGACTTGCCGGGTACAGAGCGTTGGGAATTGCTGTTTGATACCGGCTTGGCTTCTGGAATACCTGATCCTGACAACTGCACGGTAGAGAGCCAGCTGCAATTGTTTTCCTGTTCTTCCGTTTTACTGCGCGCACGTACCGCTGCCG
>JARGOI010000027.1:0-1393 GCA_029212275.1 Thalassolituus sp. | reverse complement strand
TGGATATGGATGACTCCCTGCGTAAGTCGCTCAAGTCTTACGGTGTCACCCTGGAGGAGCTGGCTGAAGAAGAGCATGATGCGGGGTTGGGCAACGGCGGCTTGGGCCGGTTGGCGGCCTGCTTTCTCGACAGCTGTGCGACGCTGGAGCTGCCGGTGACCGGATATGGTATCCGTTACGACTACGGTATGTTTCATCAGAAAATCAAAGATGGTTACCAACTGGAGCTGCCCGACCACTGGCTCAGGGAAGGCAATCCTTGGGAATTCGAAGCACCGGAAAATATCCGCCGTATCAAATTTTATGGGCACACGGTGTCAGAGATGGATGATAACGGCAAGCTCACCGTCAAATGGGTGGATACCGATGACGTACTCGCCGTGCCATACGATATGCCAATTCCTGGTTATCGTAATAACACCGTCAACACTCTGCGCTTGTGGAAAGCCTCTGCGACCAATGAATTTAAACTGGATGAATTTAACCAGGGCAGCTACACCGAAGCCGTCGCGTCAAAAAATGAGGCTGAGCAGATTTCCATGGTGCTCTACCCTAATGACGTCAGTGAAAACGGCAAGGTGCTGCGTCTGCGCCAGCAGTATTTTTTATCCTCTGCCAGTCTGCAGGATGTGATTGTCCGCTGGTTGCAGCGTAACGATAACTCGTTCGCAGGCTTCGCTGAAAAGAACAGTTTCCAGCTTAATGATACTCACCCGGCCATTGCGGTGGCTGAGCTGATGCGACTCTTGATGGACGAGTACGGCATGGGCTGGGATGAGGCTTGGACCATTACCCGCTCAACCATGGCCTATACCAACCACACCTTATTGCCCGAAGCTCTGGAGCGCTGGCCGGTGCGTTTGTTCCGCACCATGATACCGCGTTTGCTGGAGATTATTTACGAAATTAATGCGCGTTTTTTACGTGAGGTATCGTCCCACTGGCCACATGATGAAAGCAAACTTAGCGAGCTTTCTATCATCGAAGAGGGGGATGATCCCCATGTGCGTATGGCCTATTTGGCTATTGTCGGCAGTCATTCGGTGAACGGGGTGGCGGCGTTACACACCGAATTGCTAAAAAGTGGTTTGTTCAAAACCTTTTATGAGCTTTGGCCGGAAAAATTCAACAATAAAACCAACGGGGTTACTCAACGGCGCTGGCTGGGGTTCTGTAATCCCAAACTCGCCAGTTTGATTGACGCCACCATTGGCGAGGGTTGGCTGACCGACCTTGATCAGCTGGAACAACTGAAGCCCAAGGCGGACCAAAAGACCTTCCAGAAAAAATGGATGGCGGTCAAAAAGCACAATAAAGAACGTTTGGCTGCTTTGGTGGCGGAAAACTGTGGTGTCAGCTTTGATACCGATATGCTGTTTGATGTTCAGGTGAA
>JARGOI010000460.1 GCA_029212275.1 Thalassolituus sp. | reverse complement strand
GCAGCTGGCTACCCAATGTGCACGAAGTCGTTGCGCGTTGTGATATTGCCGAAAGTTATGGCTTGCCGAGTGCGCATGCGGCCTACATGGAAGCGTGTCGGGCACCCTCACCGAAAAAAGAATTCGCCTGGAGTCACCCAGCCGTCTATTTTGCCGGTCGCGCCACCGACTGGTTCTTTCTCGCTAACGAACCAGAACAAAAAACCTTTCCGGTATTTGCACGTAACTACCAATTACTGATGCAACGTATTCAAGACGGAGAGACGTTAGAAATAGAGGTTCCTGCAGCGTTAACCGACGGCGTAGCAACACCCTTAGCCAGAGCGGAACAAAAGCAACGCATGGCGGATCTACTTAACGAAATCAAGTAAACAAAATTCAGCAAATAAAAGAAATGAATTTAAATGATTTAACTTTCAGTGATTCAATAAAGAGGGCAACACGTGGAATTAATTGAGCAAGGTATTTATTGTCCTTACTGTGGTGAACCGCAAACCGTACTGATCGACCCTTCAGAGCCGGAACAAAATTATATTGAAGACTGCCAAATTTGCTGCCGCCCAATCAGTTTCAGCGTAATGATTGACGGCTCGGGCGAGTCTTGGGTTGAGGCCAAGGACGAGAATTCATAAAAGGACGAGAATTTTCAAAAGAAGACAAAAACCTTGGCCTAACATTTACGCATCAACGATTGCCCCACAGCTTAGCCACCGCACGTTCACTGCCTAAGGTACCAACAATCACGCACACCGAACTCACCACAAAAAACACCACAGCAGGAATCATTCCGCCCAATTGATCGCTGGCCAACATCGAAATGATCGAAATCATGCACAGCGCTAAAAACAAACTGCCCACACCAATTAAAATAGTGCGATGCGATGGCTTATAATGAAATTCACCCGAACCCGCTTCTAATGGAGTCAAAATAAACGAAAATATTTTTCGGAAAAAAGATTTCATATCGCTCTCTACTTTCAATTTAATCAATAAAATAAAATATTAACTATTTTGACTAATCCTAAGATTTCAGATCACTGGTCAAAATTGAATACACGTCCAAGGCAATGTCTTCGCCGTCGAATTCCAGCTGGGAAGGCAGGCAGCCTTCATAGGTAAAACACAGTTTTTTCAGCAATTCGGTATGCTTATCACTGCCTTTACGCAAGCGCATTTCGAGACGATGCAAGCCTAGCTCTGCCATTAAAAATGGCAATACTTCATTCATTGCTTCGCTCATTAATCGAGTCATCAGCTCATTATCGCAATCGGGCGCTAATTCCCACTGCAGTTGGGCGGCACGCATCATCCAATTTATTTTTTTAACGGTAATACGAGCAAACAGTTGATCGTCGTAGGTACCTGTTACCAACCACGACGCTCCTTCGCGAGTTTCGAATTGCATGGTCATGCGGCGCAATTCATCTTCCACTTGTACCGCATCGGTTAAAGCTATGCGCGGGATATGATCGACCGCGTGCTGTTGCTGCAATAAGGCAAACAGCGCATTACCGTCTTGCTCATTGATCGGCAGGCGAACATTGACGTTGGTGGTGGTGAAATTCCAATTCATGATGCGCCACCTTGTTGGTTATTAACTACCTGCCCCAATTGGTCATCGTCACCTAAGCGACGCGCGATAGGTTTGTCTGTGTTAGATAAATAATGAAATTGATGCACGTCAGCAAATGCATTTTCGCCGATGCGCCAAGCATCTCGTAATATCGCACAAGATTGATAACCGAGATCCGTTAGCATGGTTTTTATCTCAGCGTTCTGGCCGACAATCCAAGGGTAGGCAAAATTGCGCACGTGGTATTTTGTTTCGAGAAAATTCATGCACACGGTTAATGCCGCTTGGCGTTGTGTGATGGATAATTCTGGCAGTGCATCAACACGTAAGGTGATACGAAGCTGCGAGGCATGCCAATCGAAACCACTGACCATTCCAAGGATTTTAGGGGCGGAATCGGGTTGATCAATTTCAATGGCCCACATCATGCCACGCTGGGTAGCGGCCATTTTTACGCTGATGTCGACTAAACGAGACAGTTGTTCTGGGTCAACTAACGGTGCTTGTCCCGGCAATTCAGGCTGTTGGTATAAAGCAAATAACCCATCAATATCTTGCGCTAATAAGGGTTTTACTCGACCGCCCGCAAAGGGTATTTCTGGAGTAAATTTCATACGTTATAACACTGTCCCAAACATCACTTAAATTTAATACTCATCATCGCCGTCGTAACCGCGCGCGAGATTTTCAAACCGCGTGTACTTGCCAATAAAGGCCAAACGATCAGTACCAATAGGCCCGTTACGGTGTTTACCGGTAATTAATTCGGCCACACCTTTGTCGGGTGAATCTTCGTTATACACTTCGTCGCGATAAATAAATTGAATAATATCGGC
>JARGOI010000459.1 GCA_029212275.1 Thalassolituus sp. | reverse complement strand
AAGAGTTGCAAGAGAAGGTGTTTAAATCCCTAAAGCCTGGCGATTTTATGCCACCGCAATCTGCCTACAATCTACTTAAGTTTTATGGCTTTCAGTGCGCAGACATCGTGTATCGCAAGTCGCTGACATCGTTATTAGCAAAGCGCGACAAAGTGACGGGGCCGTGGGTGTTGCGAGTGCACCACGAAGAGTATATGTATCCTTTTGCTTATGGTAAGAATCCTCGTGATCGAATTCGCAGTGTGGTGCGCAACCTCAATAGCAAAGAAGAGATTGTTGCTGGTGCTGCAGCACTTGAGCACTTAATTGCCGAGCGCTTTCCAGACAGTTCGATCATGGGTTATACGCTGCAAACCATGCATAGAGCGTTGGATAACTTACAATTTTCCTTTGGTATTGGACGCGATCCAGAAATAGGGCCTTTTTTGTTTTTTGGTGGTGGCGGTACCACTGCAGACATTTTAGTCGATCGACAAGTCGCTCTACCGCCACTTAATGCGAATTTGGCCGAGCAATTGATTCGTCGTAGCCACTTTTACGAAGTTTTGCTGGAGCGCTCGGAAGATCCTCAGCGTGACCTGTTAACACTTGAGCATTGGCTGATTGCGCTTTCACATATCGCGCTTAATCATCCAACGTTAGCGGGATTGGAAGTTAACGCGATTCGTCAGAAAATCGGAAGTTACTTGGTCATTGGTTTGGCTGCTGAGATTGGAAAACCAATGCGTTGTGCTATTTTGCCATACCCAAATGAATTGGAAGGACGCTACGTCAGTCGTTCCAATACCACCTATCTCGTTCGTCCTATTCGCGGTGAGGATGAACCAGCGCTGAATTTGTTTTATAAGAATTTGAGTGCCGAATCACTCAGAATGCGTTTTTTCTCCTCGCGTCGATATTTTGATCATCGTGAGCTGGCGCGTCTGACTCAAATTGATTATGACCGTGAGATGGCGTTCATCGCCTATAACGGTGCGGTAATGAAAGGGGTGGTGCGGGTTTGGATTGATCCAGATAACGTTGCGGCCGAATTCTCGGTTATCATTGACGATCTCCTTCGAGGAGAAGGATTGGGTCGCCACTTGATGGAGCGCATTATTGATTACCTAAAAAACCGCGGTGTTATTCAGATTTACGGTTCAGTGTTGCCCGAAAACAAACCTATGCTGGCACTGGCTGAGCGCTTAGGGTTTGCTGCAAAATTGAATCGAGAGGATGGCGTAATGGAAATTGCTAAAACACTCAACCGACAGCGTCATAAGTGGCAAGGAAAACGTATGTTCTCAGTATGATTGGACTTCTCTTGCATCATAAATACTTTTAACATACTTTCGTAGTTTATTGATTAATGAGGGTTTTTCCTTGATACGTGTACTGGTGGTGGATGACCAAACCATGGTTCGCATGGGCATCAGTCGGTTGATTTCCGACAGCGATAATATTGATGTAATTGGTGAGGCTGCTAGTGGCGAAGAAGCCATCATCAAAGCCAAAGAATTAGAACCTGATGTGATTTTGATGGACATCAACATGCCCGGCATTGGCGGCATGGAAGCCACGCGCAAAATTTTGCACGCGCAACCAGAAACCCAGATAATTGCCGTCACCATATTTGATGATAACCCTTACGCCTCGCGACTGCTTAAAATAGGCGCCGCAGGCTATTTAACCAAGGGCGCAGAGCTTGACGAAGTACTGAGAGCAATTGTAAAGGTAAATGCTGGGCAGAAGTACATTAGCCCTGAGATTGCACAGAAATTAGCCCTCAAGCCATTTCAAACAGAACAAGATTCGCCATTTGATTCACTATCCGAACGCGAACTGCAAATCACTATCATGATTGTGAAATGCCAAAAAGTGGCGCAAATCAGTGAAGCGCTGTTTTTAAGCCCCAAAACAGTCAACAGCTATCGTTACCGTATCTTTGAAAAGCTCGCCATTGATAGCGATGTCGAGCTGACGCATTTGGCGTTGCGTTATGGCTTGGTAGACAGCAGCGGTTCCTGATGTCCGAATTTGATATTCCCGCATTTCTTAAATCGTTAACCCAGCGCGCTGGCGTCTATCGTATGTACGATGACGCAGACACGCTTATTTATGTGGGCAAGGCACGCAACTTAAAAAAGCGCGTATCGAGCTATTTTCGAGCACGTGGTTTAAATACTAAGACCGTCGCTCTGGTCACTCGTATTGATCATATCGATGTCACTGTCACCAGCAGCGAAGCAGAAGCCTTGATTTTAGAGCAAACGCTCATCAAGCAGCATCGTCCGCAGTACAATATTTTGCTTAAGGACGATAAGTCTTATCCTTACCTACATTTGTCCAATCATCCTTATCCCTTATTAGCTTATCGACGCGGCAAAGGCCGCAAAGCAGGGCAGTATTATGGTCCGTTTCCTAATTCTGC
>JARGOI010000458.1 GCA_029212275.1 Thalassolituus sp. | reverse complement strand
ACTAAACTGAACCACCCTAAGGTCTTGAGGAAACATATTTGTATTAGGCGAGTGCTTTATTAGCACGTTGCTTGCGACGTGGTAGTAAGCGAACATTGCCAATAAAAATTTTGCGGATAAAGCCAAGCAAGGTACTGGCCGAAATTTCGCCAACACAAGGCAACTCTGTGCCACGATGCCATTCTGGATTGGTGTCATCAAAATAACGAATGTTACGATTTTCCATTCGCATTTTATGAGTGATTTCAGCAACATCATCTTTTAGTGCATGGTAATTTTCACCAAAGTCTAAAATACGTTTTTCGGCATTGTATGCTTCTGGGTATAGGGTAGTGCAGTATTGGTCGACTAAGCTTGCCAATTCTTCATCTTGCTTACCAGCAATGGGGTAACAACGTTCGAAGTTGTTGGTCATCAATAAATAGGTTTTGTAGCCTTTAGATATCAGCAACCAAAACACATGCGTGGTTGGGTTTTTCAATTTGGTGGACAACATGCGCATCGCGAATGCTTTGTGCATCGAGCGATTTCCCCAAAATTCTTTTTCGACAATGGTGTCACCACTGAATACACCAATGGCTTTGCGATTGCGGTAATCAATTTCAATTTCGTTATACGTTGAGAAACCCACGATGCGATTCGCACGTTTGTCTTTTAGAATGAAAACACCCGTTTTTTTGCTCATGTCTTTAATGAACGTTGCAAGATCCGCATTGTGATAATACTGAGAAAATACCTGATGCATTTCTAGTAGTTTTGGGATGCTGACATCACGAATGTGAAAAAAACGACAAGATAATTTTGCAGTAGTGTTAGAGCTCATGGTGTTATCCTCAATATTATTATTTTTGTCCGACTCTTTGGTCGATATCTACCGACTATGTATTTACTAAGCCGGTACTGAGTATCTCATTCCATAAGATTGTGTTCTCAATCTGTAAAGCTAGGTTACACGATGTTTCATTTGGTTGGCTAGACAAAAATTGCATATTTACCCGTGACCTGTCTTTATTGACCTAACTGACAATGAGGTCTCTAAGTACTAATATGGTCAAACTTTTTAGGGAGTCTCAGTGTATTTGTCGCTGTGCTGTACAGTGAATAATGCGACGGGATATTCAGAGACTTTCTTGCAAAAACAGAGGATTTTTTATGGCGAACGTTGTTATTACAGGTGCAAACCGTGGCATTGGCCTAGCGCTGGCGCGTGTATATGAGGCGAGGGGCGATTCGGTCACGGCTATCTGCCGCGAAGGGAATGAGGAAATTGAAGACATTGCCGATCAGGTAATTGCGGGGATCGATGTTACCTACGAAGAACAATTGTTGGGCGTGGCAACCATTTTAGAACAGTTATTGGACGGTCCGTTAGACATTCTTATTAATAACGCGGGTTTATTCCGCAACGAAACCTTGGATGAACTGGACAGCGACGGTATTCGCGAACAGTTTGAGGTCAACAGTATTGCTCCGTTGATGGTGACGCATGCGTTATTACCCCTGATGGCTTCAGGCAGTAAGGTGGCCAATGTCACCAGTCGTATGGGGTCTATCGAAGACAATACGTCCGGTGCTTATTATGGCTATCGAGCATCCAAGGCTGCTTTAAATGCTATCGGTAAAAGTTTAGCCATTGATTTGGCTCCAAAAGGCATTGCCGTGGCTCAAGTGCACCCCGGTTTTGTGCAGACACGAATGGTTAATTTTGGCGGTGATGTGACAGCAGAAGACGCTGCGAAAGGTATTGTTGCTCGTATTGATGAATTGACACTGGCTAGTAGTGGCAGCTTCTGGCACGCTAGCGGCCAAATTCTCCCTTGGTGATTAATTTTTTATGTCTAACCTTCGCATTCGCAAAAAATTTCATACTAATTTCTTAGGTGATTTTCTTATTGAAGCCAGCCAAGATGAAGCTTGGCAAGGGCATTTGAAAAAACTGCCTATGGACGAGCGTATCGGTAGCGATGATTTGGGCTACCCGCAAGAGTTCGCTGCGCTTGCGGATTACGCCATACTGCCACCACTGAGTTACAGTGTTGAACGCGTTGCCCTGAAAGATATTCCCCGTCGTGTCAGCTGCTGGTGGCCGATTGAAGAGAATACTCACTACTATTTATGCTATCCCACTGAGTTTCCTAAAACTCAGCTGTATTTGGCCATCGATTTTGATGATCACAGTGATTGTTGCGGTTAATCAATCCTATGACTGATAAAACAAGTTTCCCGGATGAATTAACCCCAGACCATTGCCAGCAACGGTTGCGTGATCAGCGAGACTTGTTTAATGAAGCCCATTCAACCCGTCTGCATCGAGCAATCAGCTGGTGGCGCGCGGCGCAAGCGCACAGTGATGATTCTGATCTTCGGTTTATCACCGCTTGGATAGGTTTGAGTGCCTGTTGCGTGACCAGC
>JARGOI010000457.1 GCA_029212275.1 Thalassolituus sp. | reverse complement strand
CGGTGATGCAAGAACAAGCCGGTGATACGCCGCTGCCCGTGATGTCGTTTATGGGTTCGGTGTCTCAGCACCCTGAACAAATTAGCTGTTATGTCACCCATACCAACGAGCGCACGCACGACATTATTCGCAATAACCTTGATCGCTCGCCTATGTATGCCGGTGTGATTGAAGGCATTGGCCCGCGTTATTGCCCGTCCATCGAAGATAAAGTGACACGCTTTGCTGATAAAACCAGCCACCAGATTTTTGTTGAGCCAGAAGGCTTAAACAGCAACGAGCTATACCCGAACGGCATTTCAACCAGCTTGCCATTTGATGTGCAGCTAGATCTTATTCACAGCATGGTCGGCTTCGAGAACGCGCACATTACGCGCCCCGGTTATGCCATCGAATACGATTACTTTGATCCGCAAGATTTGAAGCACAGTCTCGAAACCAAGTTTGTGAATAACTTGTTCTTCGCGGGCCAGATCAACGGCACCACAGGCTACGAAGAAGCAGGTGCGCAAGGCTTGTTGGCCGGTATCAACTCCGCGATGCGTGCGTTAGAAAAAGACGCTTGGGTACCACGTCGCGATCAATCCTACATTGGCGTATTGGTCGACGATCTCATTACCATGGGCACCAAAGAACCGTACCGTATGTTCACCAGCCGTGCCGAATATCGCTTGGTGCTGCGCGAAGACAACGCCGATTTACGTCTCACCGAAATTGGTCGCAATCTTGGCTTGGTCAATGACACACGCTGGGCCGCCTTTACTACCAAACGCGAATCCATCGACAACGAAATGCAGCGTTTAAAAACAACCTGGGTACAGCCAAAATCCCCAGAATCCGAGCAATTATTGGCCATGGGCGAAGCGGCTATTACGCACGAGTACAGCTTGCACGATTTACTCAAGCGTCCGGGATTGGATTACGCCAAAGTTGCTCAGTTTAAAGGCGAACCGGTGGCTGATCCGCAAGTGGCTGAACAAGTTGAAATTCAGGCAAAATACGACGGCTACATTGTGCGTCAGCTTGAAGACATAGAACAACTGCGCCGTTACGAAAATACCTTGCTGCCCACCGACCTCGATTACGACGCCATAGGCGGCTTATCGAACGAAGTGAAGCAAAAACTGCGCACGCTGCAGCCAGAAACCTTGGGTGTGGCGTCACGCTTATCGGGGATTACTCCAGCGGCGATCAGCCAAATATTGGTGCATCTTAAAAAGCGCAATATGGCCGGTCGGATGAGTGCGTGATTTAGGCGTCAGATAATAAGCTACTTAACATCATGTAACGCCAGTAATTCCGTTAATATCGGCGGAATAAACTGGCGTTTTACAGTCACCGCATAAAAGTTCTCAAACACATTTGGCAGGGGCATATGCACTTTGAGCCTGCCTTGCGCAATTTCGTCTTTTACGACGACCGTAGGCAGTACCGTAAGCGCGCCAGTGTCGCGCGCTAAAAGTCGCAGCATCGCCATATCGTCGGCTTCGGCAAGAACGTTAGGTTCGTACTGCCAGCGGCTGCAAAACCCATCGAAGGCCGCTCTTATCTCTGTCTGCTGAGCCGGCAAAACCCATCGTTGTTGTTCGTACCCCGTTGGAAACTCTTTGTCGAATTGGGCATCGACAGGCCCAACGATGGCAACGGGCTGATTGGCTAATAGTTGGCTTTGCCACAGGCCCTCTTGCCCTTCGCTGACGACATTGGTGTTGGTCAAAATAAGATCGAATTGATGGTTTCGCAGACCATTGAGCAGGTTCACCATGCCACGCGCATGAAGACTAAAACGTACGTCCATGCGCTGCATCAACGGTGCAATAAATCCCTCAATAAAGTTACGTGACATGGTCGATTGCACGCCAATTCTGAGCTGTTGCACATCGGGAGATATACCTCGTCGAACCAGTGCTTCTAACTCTTCCCCGCGATTAAAAATATCACTGGCGTAACTGAGTACTTGCTGTCCGGCGTCGGTCAGGAGCAGACGTCGACCGCTGCGCTCGAACAGTTGCGTATCCATGCTGTCCTCTAATGCGCGAATCTGTGCCGACAATGCCGACTGCGATACATGCAGCTGTCGTGCGGCTTCGGTCAGGTTGCCAAGTGTGGCGACTCGCCAGAAGTAATGCAGGTGGTGATAGTTTAAGCGGCTCATCTTTAGTTTCTCTTTTTAGTATGTCTCTTCATAGTTCTCTAAAAGTGAACGTTATGTGAGTTTATATCTATTTTACTTAGACTTGCTAGTGCATAGATACTAGCAACACACCTAAATAGGAGGTTGTGTACCATGAGTATTTCCTCACTACTGGTAGCATCTTTGTTGGCGGCGATCCCGCTAACCTTTTTGATTGCTGCCTTTCTTGCCGGTTTTCAAAGCCGGATAATTGCGTTATCTGATGATCATCGTTGGCAGTTTGCTTGGCG
>JARGOI010000456.1 GCA_029212275.1 Thalassolituus sp. | reverse complement strand
AAATACTGATGGACAGCGCTTGCAACCAATAAATTAAAATGGGTTTGTCAAAGCGCGGATTGTCATTGAGGTAGGTAGTAAGAAAGTTATTACGCTCGAACATGCCACGAGTGGCTTCACTGAAGGCACCTTCGTCGTGGTCGAACAACAAAAAGCCATGAATGTTCAGACTGATCAGGATCACCACGAACAACAGCAGCCATACCGGCACTGACCCAACTGACGAGGAAAGAAAGCGTTTCATAATGTAAGCCAGTTGTTCAAACTGATGACTACCTTTAAGTGATAAACAAGAACTGAAATATAAGAAAAGAAAAAGTTAACGACCTAATGAATCAGTAGATCGTTAACTTAAGATATCTAACTATTATTTCGCAGATTTGGCTGTATCGTCGAAGTTGATGTTGGCTTGGTGGCATCTGGGTTAGCCCAATCCGCATCGTCATTCGTTTTGATGTCGTCACGGTAATAGATAACGTAATTCTCGCGTTGAGAAGACTCAAAATAGGTACGCGAAATGAGTTCTGAAAGTACGCCTGTCGTTAAGAACTGCAAGGAGGCAATCAAAAAGACCACGGCTAACAAAAACAACGGACGTCCACCAATGTCTTCGCCCATGATGAATTTTACTACACCAAGATACACCAATAATAACGAGCTAACTGACCCTAACGCCAAACCAATGGAGCCAAAAAAGTGGCCGGGACGTGCGCGGTATCGCATAAAGAAATACACCGACAACAAATCGAGAATCACGCGGAAGGTACGAGAAATACCATATTTGGATTCGCCAGCAATACGAGCATTGTGATTAACCACAATTTCACCGATGCGACTGGGTGGCACAACCGCAGCAACCCAAGCAGGAATAAAGCGATGCATTTCACCGTACAAACGCACTTGCTTGATCACCGATGACTTGTAGATTTTCAGAGAACAACCGTAATCGTTTATGCGTACGCCGGTGATTTTACCAATCAAGCGATTGGCGATGCGCGACGGTATTTTACGTAAAAACAAATCGTCTTTACGGTTTTTACGCCAACCGGTTAACAAGTCCAAATCGCGCTCAATAAGATGATCGACCATACGAGGAATATCTTCGGGATCGTTTTGCAAGTCACCATCTAAAGTAGCAATTAGCTTTCCACGAGCCTCGTCGATGCCTGCTTGCATTGCCGCGGTTTGACCAAAATTGCGGCGCAGCTCAATGACTCGAACATGTGAGCCAAAGCGCTCGGATTCGCGATGCAGAGCTTGCGGTGTGCCGTCGGTACTGCCGTCATCAACCACCAACAACTCCCACTCACCACCATAATTTGCAAGCGCTTCGTGAACGCGTTCGACCATTGGGGTCACATTCTCAATTTCGTTGTACATTGGAATGACAATAGAAATAGAAGGTTTGTTATTTGAAGCTATTTTTGCATCGGTCAAGTTAGATACCACACTCAGTCAAAATATTACGCATGCCGGATGATACCCAAAACGGCGTTACGGTTAAATAAAAGATGGTTAAAGCCTTAAACATACACTTACTTTACTACAGACTTCGACTGACGACGCCCAGCCAGTTTGGTAATCAACACCAGCAAACCACTTAATAAGAAGGTGGTACCCAACACAAATAAATGTAAATTGACCGCTGCAGCCAAGGCTACGCCTCGTTCTAAACCCCAAGGAAGCAAGCCTATGAGAACGCCTGCCTCGTAAGTGCCCGCACCTGCCACGCCATGAATTGGCAATACACTACTCAGTTCCCCTGTGGTCGCACCTGTCCAGCTCTTAAAAAAAGCCAGCTGAGTAAACGTTTGCAACAACCAGGCAAACACCGCCAATTTCATTGCCCAGTTCAAAATTGTCCATAACACAGCTCGAATAAACGCGCCAGGACGACTCGGCAGTGCAGCCATTAAATCCAGTATCTTAAAGCGCCATCCGCTGCTGGCATTGCCCAGCCAAGTACGTATCTGCTCTTGCAACACCAGCATCAACATGGGGGCACTCAATAAGGCAATCGCCATGACAATACGCACGGTTTGTGACCAAGGCATTAACGATTGCAAGCTAATAAAGGCCAATGCTAACAGTACATATAAATCCAGCAACCTAAGCCACAGCAGAGCCGGTGCTGAGTGAGTGTAGGGCAGGCCAAAATGCGTTTTCATTAACACAGGAAACGCCGCTTCGCCGCTGCGCATCGGTAGGAGATTGTTTAAAAAATTATGTACCACGGTAATGTGCAGCAAGCGCATGAAATGTCCGCGTGTTTGACTGATAAAAAAATCGTAAAAACGCATCGCACGCAGCAAATAACTGATCAGCATCAAAGCTAAAGAAATAAATAACTGGCTGGTGTTCATCTTTTGCCAGCTGGCGAGCACCGTTGACCAGCCGTAAGAGACCTGAACAACCCAAACTAAGGCA
>JARGOI010000455.1 GCA_029212275.1 Thalassolituus sp. | reverse complement strand
AAATAAGACTTTTACGCCATTTATGAACTGGCTTGTGGATAGGTTTAAGCTGCGGACATTTTTACCAATCTATCTTGATCGTATTTCAGCGAATATTTTTGTGTCAAACAGAAATCATCATATAACCAAGCACGAATATACTTCTGTTTATTGCAACGTATCATTGGTAATAAATGCTATTGATGAGGATCGTAATGGGCAAAAAAAACCGGCCAATGGGCCGGTTTCTATAAAGTAGCAACAATGAATTAATCGTCTTTTTCCATATGAACGCTGACCTGAGGGAAAGGAATCTCGATACCTTCTGCGTCGAAGCGCAGCTTCACGGCTTCCATCATCCCCCAGTAAACAGTCCAGTAATCCGCCGCATTGACCCAAGGACGAACAATAAAGTTAACAGACGAATCCGCCAATTCAGACACCGCCACTTTGGGTGCAGGTTCAGCTAACGTTAGTTCGTGATTATTCACCATCTCTTCCAGAATCGCTTTGGCTTTTAATAAATCAGAGCCATACCCAATACCAAACACCATATCCACACGGCGGGTGGGTTCGGAAAAGTTAGTCATGGTGTTACCAAATACATTTGAGTTTGGCACGGTGATCACCTTGTTGTCTGGTGACTTTAGGCGAGTGCTCATGATAGTGATTTGCTCAACCGAACCCATCACGCCATCGACCTCGACAAAATCGCCGACTTTAAAAGGACGAAACAAAATCAGCATCACGCCCGAAGCGAAATGCGACAGCGAATCTTTTAAAGCTAAACCAACCGCTAAACCAGCAGCACCTAACAAGGCCACCAGTGACGTAGTGTCCAACCCAAGCTGAGACAGCGAGAAAACAATAACGAGTAATAGCATCACGCTGCGTAAAATAGTCGCTAAGAAGCTCACCAAGATAGGATCTAACTTAGCCTTATTCATCACCTTAGTGACGCCACCGGCAACAATGCCAACTAAAATCCTACCAACAATAAATACCAGCAAGGCCAGTATTATTTGCGTTCCCCAAGGCAGAATGTAATCCGCCCATAAAAGTTGCGGATCTAGATTCAACTTATCCCAATTAATGTCCATCGCGTTTCCTTATCTAAAAGTAGTTATTAATTGTAAAGCCAACGTATGACGGTGGCGAAATATTCTCCAACGCTGCTTATTAAAAAGCTTTACGCATAAAAAACCAAGGAGTGAGCGATTTGAGATAACAAATCGTTTTATTTGTTCAGTTTTTTACTGGAGGTCTGCTCTGGTGTTAATGTAATCTAAACACCTTAAGACTTGATTGGCCGAGTCGCATAGGCAAACACATCAGAGTGTGTTTTCGCTTCAAGCATACCTAATGGCTCAAGCTGCTCCAAAGTACCAAACACCATATTGGGGGACCCACAGGCAAACATATGCGCTTGGCTTAGGTTTTCAAAATCCTCATGAATGACCTCATAAATCCACCCAGCTCGACCGTTCCAATCGTCTGCATGCTCTTGAATAATGGGATGATAATGAAAATGTGCATTATCCTTTGCCCATTCGAGGGGAAGTTCGGCCATATAAAAACCGACAGCGGCACGGTTCGACCAATACAAATGAATATCACGATTAGGCTCGATCGCTAATGTTGCTTCGATGAGTGCTTTAATTTGCGAAAAACCAGAACCCGCAGCCACCATTAACAAGGGTTGCTGGGCTGTCTCGTGTAAAAAGGATTCATTAATAATACACGACCCCATTGGCAAGGTGACGTGCACCACCAGCGATGCTTTAAGTGTATTAATTACCTGCCACGCTTTGTCGCTATTGCCAGCGATATGCAGCTCAATTTCGCGAGGGTCGCGGTTAACCAGTCCACCCGGTGCATTGGCAATAGAGTAAGGAATTTTTTCGGCAACGCCGTCGATATCGATATGTAACATCAGGTATTGACCCGCCCAATAATTTGGCTGTTTGCCTGCGGGGGCCAACAACACAAAGCGATGCATATCATCGGCCAATGCTTCGACAACGCTCACTTGGCAAGCCAAGGTCACTGAAGGTTTATGGTCTGGCGCAAATACATCGGTCATAACAATCTCAACATCCGACTGGGGGTAAGCAATGCAACATAATACCTGATTATCGTACTCAAGTATTGCCTCTCCAAGGTCGTTACGAAAGCGCAAACGCCCCGAAACCAGCTGCCCTTGGCATATTTGGCACACGCCATTTTCACAACTCACCGGAAGAATCACGCGTTGTGCTAACGCTGCCGCAGCAAGGGTTTGGTTTTCGGGACAAGTAATGACGACGCCACTGGGTTGAAAAGTGACGCGATACTCGCGCTTTGGCTGCTCGCTCAATCGTTCAAACCTAAGCTTTTCCACATTTTATCAACGCGCTCTTTAACCGCATCATCCATCACGATGGGGGTTCCCCATTCGCGATCCGTTTCGCCGGGCCATTTAT
>JARGOI010000026.1 GCA_029212275.1 Thalassolituus sp. | reverse complement strand
AATGGAACATACAGAAAATACGGAACGCACAGAGCGTGACTTTAATGCTCGCGATACTGAAGATCAGCAGGCATTTTTAACGCAAACCTGGTGCAACGAGTGTATGGCCGCGGATTTGGGCATGAAAGAACCCGTCGAATATGAACAAGACGGTGTGATTTATATCGAAGGTAAGTGCGTTAAATGTAATGCGCCTGTGTGTACTGAAATCGCGGATGATGATACCGATGGCGATTGGGGCGACGACGAGTAATAACGATTTTTATACCCCCATTTATGCATAAATTAGCCAGACACTGCTAAACAATGTCTGGCTTTTTTGTGGCGATTTTTTGTGGTTATGCTGTTTCGGCCAAGGCTTCTTTCTCTGCTGCTTTCTGCCAACGAGTAAACAGCATACTGCTGATAAATAATACCAAGCTGGTGGAAACTAATACTAACAACCACGTGCCTCCAGTGAGCGCCATAAACAAGGTGAAATAGAGCAGAGTGGTGTAACACAACCATGCAGAAACATAGTGCGAACGTTTGATTAATCCGGGGATGAATAGCATCAAAGGCAAAGATTTGAATACCCAAAAAATGAGTCCGCTGATAAGAATATCTTGCTCAGATTCAATCGTGGTTGGAGGTGCTGCAAAGGTGGCTCCCAGCATGGCGAGCAGCAAACCAATATAACTGATAATCATTAAGCGCCAAGCAATTCTGGCTTTTTTGTTTAGCAAAGTCATGTTGTTAGGTAAGGTCTTGTTGCTAGCCAAACTCATGCGTTGGACTCCAAATGAGAGGCCAATCTTCCGATGCGTTGTCCTTGCGCTCGACACACAGCGATTTCATCTTTACTGAGTGGATTGTCACCTTGGCTGCCACTGTGATGCGAACTGCCATAAGGGGTGCCGCCGCCATTAGTGGTTTGTAATGCAGCTTCGGTGTAGGGCACACCAGCGATGACCATGCCGTGATGCAGTAGCGGAATCATCATACTTAACAAGGTCGTTTCTTGACCGCCATGCAAGGATGCCGTCGAGGTAAATACACCAGCCGGTTTGTCGATCAGGGCTCCGGTAAGCCATAACGCGCTGCTGGAATCGAGGAAATATTTGAGCGCTGCCGCCATGTTGCCAAAGCGAGTGGGGCTGCCCATGACTAATCCAGAGCAATGCTTTAGATCATCTAAGGTGCAATAAACGGCACCTTCGGTCGGAACGGCTGGTTGTGTGGCTTGGGTATCTGGACTGACCTCTGGCACAGTGCGCAAACGCGCTTCGATGCCAGCGGACTCGACACCACGAGCAATATGTTGCGCCATTTCTGCGGTTTTTCCATGGCGGCTGTAATACAACACTAAAACGTAAGGCGTGCTCATTTAAATAACTCCAATACTTGTTCGGGCGGACGACCAATGCGTGCTTTGTCGCCATAAATAGCAATCGGACGTTCGATTAATTTGGGGTAGGCGACCATGGCATTGATGATCTGATCATCACTTAAAGACGCATCATTGAGGCCCGCTTGTTGGTATTCTTCTTCTTTGTTGCGCAATAAATCGCGCGGTTGGATGCCTAGTTTGGCAATAATTTGCTGCAACTCTTCGCGGGTAGGGACTGTCTTAAGATATTCTACGACGGCGACAGAATGGCCTTGTTCTTCTAATAAGGCTAAGGTTTGGCGTGATTTTGAGCAGCGTGAATTGTGGTACAGGGTAACTTGGCTCATGATATTTCCGTCATATTGAAAGCTGTAAAAATGCATTAACGAGTATTGTAACAAGGATTTTCATGAAAGAGAGAGGATACCGCGGCGCAAAGTACATTGGCCGTATTTTATTGCAAACCATTAAACGTTTTGAACGTACGGAGCGACGTAAAGAAGCCGCTGCTCTTACCTACACTACCTTGTTTGCACTGGTTCCGGTGCTTACTGTGACTTACTCTATTTTGAGTGCCATTCCTACAATGCAAGAATGGGGGCAAGACGCCAATCAAGAATTACTTAGTTATGTTTTGCCTCAAGGCAGTGATGAGATTACCGGATACCTGCATCAATTCAGTCAACAAGCACGCAAGCTCACCGGCGTTGGTATTGTCTTTCTTTTTATTACCTGTCTGATGTTGTTGCAAACTATTGAAATGCAATTTAACCGCATCTGGAATGTGGAAAGCTCTCGTTCTAAGGTACAAAAGTTTCTTAGATATTGGGCGGTGTTAAGCCTCGGTCCCTTACTGTTTGGTGCTGCTATCACCACATCATCGATATTTGCGTCGATGCCTCTGTGGAACGAAGATCCTCCTTTTTTTATCAGCTTGATTGGTCGAGCTATTCCTTGGTTGCTAAGTATTGCTGCCATTACCATGGTGTACATCATGGTGCCAAACTGCAAAGTTCCTATCCTGCATGCGCTGTCGGCCGCTACCGTGATATCGACCATTTTTGAATTAGGTAAGTTTGCCTTTAGTCAGACATTAGGATTATTCCCTTCTTATCAACTAATTTATGGTGCATTTGCTGCGGTGCCGCTGTTTTTATTGTGGATTTATGTTTCTTGGATGCTGTTATTGTTGGGTGCTGAACTGAGTTATGGCTTCAGTCATTATCGAGAAACGGATGAAGGTCATCGTTCGCTCCAAGACAGGGTGCGTTTAAGCGCGTTCTTAATGAAAACCATGAGTGGCGGCAAACCGATGAGCGAAGCCAACGTACGTAAAAAAGTAGGGGATATAGATGCCGGTAATGTCACTAGCTTGTTAATGGAATTTCGCGACAAGGGCTGGGTAATTTTATCAAACGATGGCGCTTGGGCGTGGGTGAGAGATCCCGATACTATTTCATTGGGTGAGTTTTTTGAGGGGCAGCAATTAAACGATTTAACCAGCGCTATCAGTCGTCGTTATCAGTCGTCATTGTCATCACTGATTGAGTGGCAAACTCTGTGGCAAGAAACCTCGAAAGAGGCACTAAATATGCCTTTGAGTAAAATTATACCTAGCAATGTTGCACAATTGGTTGATTCTGAGGAGGAGGATGAGTCGTCAGAAGAGGACGAATCGGATACACTCAAAACCACTTAACGGCTCAACGATGTCGTATAAATTTGGCGGGGGCACTGTATTATTCAGATGTGCCCTAGGGATAATCCATGAAATACGCATTAAAAGAGCAAGAATTAAAAGAATCTAGTGCTGCAAGTGGTGAAGGTCGCGCAAATTTAAATGCACCGGACATACACGCGCCAGCACTTTCTTTGCGGGTGCATGCGCTGAGATCTTCGCTCTATGAAGAACTGCATAATCGTCCTTCGCCAATTATTGATGGTGCTTGTCAAATTAGTCATTTTACGGTGATGTTGGACGGCAGTAATTCCGCCATGTTGGATCACCTCACGGATTTATGTCGACGTTACAGTGTGCCTGCACCTGCTGCCAATTCTAGCTGTATGTATCAAGATTTTGGTGGGTTCGAATTGCGCTGGGAGCGCCATTTAGAATTTGCCAATTTCACTTTCATTACTCGTGATTGCAAACCCTTTGCAGACGATTCCTTGGCATTTATTCCTAAAGACTGGCTCTTGTCGATGCCTGGCGAATTGGTGGTGGCCGTCAACTTGGCTGTCATTGAAGACGCACCATCGGAAGCCGATTTGCATCGCTGGTTTGAAGGTCAGCGCCTGACGGGCTCGCGTATTGCCGAAGATCGCTCGCGCGTCTGGACTGCTTTTAAATTGCACAGCGATGGTTTTGGTCGAATATTACTCAATAATCGTGGTTTAAACAGTCAGCAAACAGGTCGTTTAATTCAACGATTGTACGAAATAGAAACGTATCGTTTGATGTCATTGATGGCCCTCCCCATCGCGCGTGAAATGGGTGCTGAATTAAGTCGTATTGAGATGGCGCTAGCCAAATTAAATCAGTCTATTTCCGAAATTGATGTGGATAAAGACGAACGATCGTTGCTGCAAGAACTTTCGCACTTAGCGGCAGGTGTCGAGCGTCATCGTTCGGAGAAGAATTTTCGATTTTCAGCTGCCGTGGCCTATCACGATTTGGTGCAAGATCGGTTATTGCAGTTACGTGAAGAATCCATCAGCGGTATGCAAACCTTGCAAGAATTTTTAGATCGACGGTTAACGCCAGGCATTAAAACCTGTAATTCTGTGCGTGATCGGTTAGAAGATTTATCGCGTCGAATCCATCGTACCACCAGTTTATTGCGTACCCGTGTCGATCTGTCGATTCAAGAACAAAACCAGCATTTATTATCGTCGATGAACCGTCGTAGTCAGTTGCAGTTACGTTTGCAGCAAACGGTTGAAGGCTTATCTGTCGTGGCCATTGGCTATTATTTAGTGGGGCTGCTGGGAATTTTGTTTTCCGGTATTTATGCCGCTGGAGTTCCATTTGATGTCAGTTTGGCCAAAGGCATCGCGGTTCCCGTTGTCTTACTGGCTGTGTTTGGAGGGGTAAGAAGTGTCAAAAAGCGCATCACCCGTCGCAGTCAAGACGGCAAACATACGAAATAGCGAGCGGTAATGTCGGTGATAATCTGCCGATTTTTTGTCGCCGAATATCTTAAAATAACAATAAGTCATTGATTTTAAACAATATAAATTCAATGGCTTAATATTTGCTTTGTTCCTTCCAACTAAATCTTTTAGTCAGGGAATAAAGCATGATCACAGGATTTTTAAATCAGACCCTTCAGCAAGTAACGCAATCGTTAACTGAGCATCGTCGCCGTTCTGTGTTGGCACAGCCAAAATCAATATTACTTCAAGCTGTTGATTATCTTCAGCAGCGCATTGAGCATGAAAAAATCTCTGGAAACTTTGGTTCGGTGATTGGTTTAAACCAAGTACTGGAGGTGATTTACGCTTTAGATTCACAAGTCGTCTCGAATCAACGAATTTCTGAACAACAAGCCTTTGAATATATGTCCAATTATACCGACGACTTGATCGCTATAATTGCCCCCAATGATGCTATCGAAGGCAGTCAAATGGTGGCTGATGTACTGTTGGTTGCAGGGCGAGTTCGACAAGCAGAACGCATCAGTGGGCAACTCTGTAGTTATGCCTATGTAGAAGAACTGTATGGAGCCATGTATGCACGGATTCGCTAATAGCGTTGTAAAATTGGGCTGCGCTTGTTTAGGTAGCTTATTACTTATTAATAATGGCTGGGCAAACTCGAGCAGTCAGCTAACTTGGGCAAATGACATACCAAGTTCGATTGATTCTGGTGATGGCAGTCTATTTTCCTCATCGCAGTTATCTTTTTCATCACGCATACAGTCGACTGAATACAACCAACAGCGTCTGAAAGTCGACGGTTCTTTTCAGATGATGCAATTTCGCTGGCAAGGTGTCGAAGCCGCACAAGGTGAATATTTTTGGTTATCAATGCCTATCGCCTATCAACAGAAGCGCAGCGCAAAACAAGAGTTTCATTGGACACTTGAGCCAGGTCTGATGACCGATATTAATACACTTGGATTCAGCAGTTTAGCGGTCAATGCCAGTCTTTTTGGGCGCAGTTTTTTTAGTCCGGCACAATTTATTCAATACGGTGTGATTGTTAACCGAACGTTCGGAGATTTTAATCCGCGCCCCTTATTAGCTTATGGTACGCGATTAACCGCGCGCTCAGAGCTGCTGATTGGATTTCCGCGTACGAGTTTCCATACACGCTGGAGTTCAGAGTTTAATACTTACATCAGTATGTATCCTGATGGCGGCGTATGGCGCGAGGAAGTCAATCTGTCGGTTGCTGGCGATCCTGCAGCAACCCCACCCACATTGGATGGCAGTGCGCCAACCGAAAAAAGCCTACATTATCGCACTTACCGTGTTGGTTTTGGTGGCGAATTTAATTGGCAAGCCAATATCGCGCTCTCAGCAGAAATTGGACAATTACGTTTGCGTCAGATTGATGCGACGGATACCAGCGGCAGTGAAGTGAAAGCAAAGTTGAATGACAGTGGATATTGGCGCTTGGGCGCGCGTATGAGTTTTTAGTCGCTGTTTGTGGTTTCGGCTTGTAACGCACTCTGCATGTAACTGATTTGGGCACACTCGATTAGGAAACGTCATCTCAATCAATAAGATTGTTCATAGTCCCGCAGAGCTGATTTTGTTACATTAGAGAAAATCACCTTGGATGTTTCTAGTAAATGATTATTAAAATATTGTCGTTCGCCAGTATTTTCTTTTTTGCTTCCACAAGCTT
Source organism: Thalassolituus sp. (assembly GCA_029212275.1). Classification (GTDB taxonomy): domain Bacteria; phylum Pseudomonadota; class Gammaproteobacteria; order Pseudomonadales; family Oceanobacteraceae; genus Thalassolituus. The sequence continues at coordinate 7,804 of JARGOI010000026.1, read as the reverse complement.
AGCATTGCCCGGATATACAGGGTCTGCGATCAACGACGAGCAGCAAGAGGAAGTCGCACGTTATCGTTTGGTCTTGTCTGAGTTAGAGAATAATCCTGATGGGATTTATGGCGAAGTCGAGCGCATTGTGTCGGGGCAATTGACTCGCAGGGTGTATACCTTACCGGATCATGCGCAATTGAATCAGGTCATGGCGTTTTATCTCTCTACCCTCGAAAAACAACAACAATTGTTCAGTTGTGTGGGCATCGTTTGTGGCAGCAGTAATTTTTGGGCGAACGATGTGTTTGATCAACCACGCATTGTCAGTCGCAATAAAGATCAAGCGTATCTCGTCACCTTAGGCAATGCCTCAGATGGATTGTATGAATTGAACGTGGTGTATATTTCTATGCGAGGTGGTCGTCAGGGGCGAGTTTTGGTGGATACACTATTAACCCCTGATGCCATCACCAATACCGACGTGGCACTGGCTTCTATTCGTTCGGTATTGTCTGAATCTTCTGGTTGGTTGCCCTATTTCAAGACCAAAAAAGATCAAATGGATAGCGAACTCTCGCAGCCTCTTATTAACGAACTGAATGCCTTGTCGAATGGTTTAAAGCAGCGTCTTTATTTGATTGTGCACTGTTATCAAGGCAAGCGCATGGAAGACACCCAAGCGTGTTCCGATACGCTGGCAAATCAATTACGATTACAGGTAGATGAGCGGATTCAGATTTCTTCACAAGGGGCATTAACACCTGCACCGACGACGTCGGATGAAACTGCCTTACGATTTTTATTTTGGCCTAGTCGGTAACGGAAAATCTCTGTATGAAAACAGCACGTAGAAAGATTGCTTTGGCATTAGGCAGTGGCGGTGCGCGTGGCTATACCCATATTGGTGTTATTCAAGCGATTGAAGAACGTGGCTACGATATTGTCAGTATTTCTGGCTGCTCGATGGGGGCGATAGTGGGCGGGTTTTATGCCGCCGGCAAACTCGACGATTACCGTAAGTGGGTGGTCGGGCTTGGTTATTTAGATGTATTACGGCTGCTTGATTTTAGCTTTTTGTCGGGCGGTGCGTTAAAATTGGAAAAAGTCTATACCAACATCGAAGAGATGCTCGGTGGTTGTTTGATTGAAGATTTGAATATTCCATTTACGTCTGTCGCCACCGATTTGATCAGTAAAAAAGAAGTCTGGTTTCAACGGGGTTCGTTGGTGTCGGCAATGCGTGCTTCAGCAGCTATTCCGTCCATCCTTGCTCCTGTTAGTATGGATAATATGTTGTTGGTCGACGGGGCCGTACTCAATCCATTGCCCATCACTCCTTGTGTTTCAGCCCATGCTGAACTGATTATCGCGGTAGATTTAAACGCTGATGTCCCCTTACCAATGAACTTGATTAAGGGCGTTGATGTTGCCGAAGAAGAAAAAAGCGCTTGGCTCGACACCATTGTTAGCAAAGCCAGCGGATGGTTCGGTGGCAAAGCTGACGATGCACGCAAAGAAGCGGATAACAGTTTAGGTAAAATAGAAACCCTAAGCCGTATGTTCGAGGTGATGCAATCGTCCATCAGTCGCTTCAAAACCGCCGGTTATCCACCCGATTTATTAATTCGTATCCCTTCTTCAAGTTGCGAGATGTACGAGTTTTATCGCGCCCAAGAAATGATTGATATTGGCTACCAAGTCGCTATGAATGCTCTGGATGCGTTTGAATACCAAGAAAGCAGCATTTACGCTGAAATCCAAAATTAGGCAAGGTGGTTAACACAGTCGCTGAAGGCGCTTAGGAATTTTTCAGAGGTGCCTTAAGTAGTGATCAACCCTTGTATCCGTTATACTAGCGCTTTTTTTACAGCCGTATTATTCAAGTTTTTGAGCTGTTTTTTATCTGTGCCTTTTTTAAAGAGTGCTTTTGATGGATTTTCAACAACACGCCGACGACGCGATAGCGCAGTTACGCACCATCGAAGATATGCTGCGCTGGGCGGTAAGTCAGATGTCGGCGGCGAATTTGTATTATGGCCATGGCACTGATAATCCTTGGGATGACGCATTGCAACTGGTTGCACACGCGATACATCTGCCATGGCGTCATGCCGTGGAGCAGAAAACGGCACGTCTGACGTCGCAGGAACGCGAAGCCATCGTTAATCTGTTGGATGTTAGGATTAATCAACGGGTGCCAGTTCCTTATATTACTGGCATCGCTTGGTTTTGTGGCCGTGCTTATTTTGTTGACGAACGTGTATTAATTCCTCGCTCGCCCATTGCCGAGTTGATTAAAACAAGTTTTACGCCTTATTTGCCGGGAGGCAAAGCACCCCAGCGAATACTAGACTTGTGTGCCGGATCAGGCTGCATTGGTATCGCCTGCGCGCATCAATTTTTGGAGGCTCATGTCGATTTGTTAGACATCTCCTTTGATGCCTTAGAAGTGGCCGAAGATAATATTCAAGCACACGATTTATCGGACCGCGTGGTTGCATTGCAATCGGATTTATTTAGCGCAGCGTCAGGCAAATACGACATTATTGTCAGCAATCCTCCTTACGTGGATGCCGATGACATGGCGTGTTTACCCGAAGAGTTTCAGCACGAACCCGAGCTGGCCTTGGCCGCGGGAGAAGATGGATTAGATCTGGTGCATATCATGTTGCGCGAAGCACGCCAGTATTTAACTGATGATGGTATCTTGGTGTTGGAAGTAGGAAACAGTTATCCCGCATTACAAGCGGCGTATCCGAATTTGCCGTTTGTTTGGCCAAAATTTGAGCACGGCGGACATGGCATTTGCGTATTGCGTGCGCAGGACTTGGACACAGATTTTTTAAAGTAATTAGAATTAATAAATGAAAGTGACGCACCGCGTCCAAACAGGATTTTTATGTCGGGTAATACGTTCGGAAAACTATTCACGGTCACCTCCTTTGGCGAAAGTCACGGCTTAGCCATAGGCGCTATTGTTGACGGTTGTCCTCCTGGTATTGAGTTATCAGAAAAAGATCTTCAAGCCGACTTAGACCGTCGTAAGCCAGGCACATCACGCTACACTACTCAGCGCCGTGAGCCTGATGAAGTGAAAATTTTATCTGGTGTGTTTGAAGGTAAAACCACGGGCACGCCGATTGGTTTGTTGATTGAGAACACCGATCAGCGTTCGAAAGATTATTCCAATATTGCCGATACCTTCCGACCTGCGCATGCCGATTACGCCTACAACCACAAATATGGTTTTCGCGATTATCGTGGTGGTGGTCGCTCGTCAGCACGCGAGACAGCAATGCGCGTAGCCGCAGGTGCCATTGCCAAAAAAGTATTGGCGGCCAAAGGCATCGAAGTGCGTGGCTATTTATCGCAGTTGGGTCCAATCAAAGCAGAAGCCTTCGATTGGAACGAAGTGCACAACAATCCTTTCTTCTGTCCGGATGCTGCGAAAGTGCCAGAGATGGAAGATTACATGATCAAACTTCGTGAAGAAGGAAACTCGGTTGGGGCACGCATTAGCGTAGTCGCTACTGGGGTAAAACCCGGTTTAGGGGAGCCTATTTTTGATCGTTTAGACGCCGATTTAGCCCACGCTCTGATGAGCATCAATGCGGTGAAAGGCGTTGAAATTGGTGATGGTTTTGAGGTTGTGACACAAAAAGGCACCGAACACCGCGATGAAATGACCCCAGAAGGATTTTTAAGCAATCATTCTGGTGGGATTTTGGGTGGCATCAGTAGCGGCCAAGATATCATTGCGCACATCGCTTTAAAACCAACGTCGAGCATGGTCATTCCCGGTCGCTCTATTGATACTGCGGGCAATGCGATTGAAGTCATTACCAAGGGCCGTCATGACCCTTGTGTTGGTATCCGTGCCACACCGATCGCTGAAGCTATGATGGCCATTGTGCTGGTGGATCACTTGTTGCGCCATCGTGGTCAAAACGCCGATGTCAGCTGTTCGACACCTATCATTAATGGCTTGGCACCGGACGCTTAATTTCTGTCTCGATGGTTTAATTGCGAGACAACGAATAACCAACCCTGTGCGCTGATCGTAGCAACGAATTAGCGGCGGGGTTTTCTTTAAGCATCTCTGAATAATTCAGCCACAGCTACTGCTTCTAAAACGATGGGTATATGACGGTTTCTTCTCGCTTCGCATTATTTTACGGGTTGTATTTTGCCTTGCTGGGCTGCATCGCTCCTTATTGGGGTTTGTACTTACAGCATTTGCAATTTAGCAGTGAAGATATTGGCTGGCTGATGGCGGTGTTTTCGTTGATTCGTATTCTGGCACCCGATTTTTGGGCGTCACAGGCGCATCGTTTTCACAGCAGTCAGCGCATGTTGCGCTACGTTGGCGTACTGACTTTACTATTTTTTTCGGCAGTATTTTGGGCCGACGGCGTTTGGAAAATGGCCGTAGTGATGGTGTTGTACGGTTTCTTTTGGGCAGCCATGTTGCCGCAATACGAAGCCTTGTGCATGCAAAGCTTGAACAATGATTTAAATCGTTACAGTCGCTTGCGATTATGGGGTTCGATTGGCTTTATCGCCAGTGTGGTGGCGTTAGGTGGTCTGATTCAGAACACGTCGGTGGCCGCATTACCCGCCGTGATGTGGGTGCTGATTGCATGGATTACTTACAACGGTTGGACGATGGGTGAGCGCTCATTAGAACCCCGCCCTGATAACCAGAATCCGGCAATTTGGCCCCACATACTGAAACGCACGACCTTAGGTTTTTTACTCGCCACGGTGCTGTTGCAAATCAGCTTTGGACCTTATTACACTTTTTTCAGTATTTACCTAGAACAGCAGGGTTACAGCAGTTGGATGACCGGCCTGCTTTGGGCGGTTGGTGTATTTGCTGAAGTACTTTTGTTTTGGCAATTTGGTCGCATTATGCATTTGATGAGCTGGCGCAGTTGGATGGTCGCCAGTTTGCTTATTACCGCAATACGCTGGTGTTTAACCGGTTATGCCGTGCACTCTTTGTGGTGGCTGGTGGCATTGCAAACCTTGCATGCGTTCAGTTTTGCTGCCTTGCATGCGGTATCAATGCAATATATTCACCAGTTATTTCCTTCTCATTTGCGTGGTCGTGGACAAGCTTGGTACAGCGGCATTGGCTTTGGTTTGGGCGGGGCAATTGGTGCTTATGTCAGTGGTCAGTACTGGGAAGAATTGGGTGGTGCTCTGGTTTTCACTGGAGCAGGCATTGTCGCGCTGTTAGCCGTGCCTCTGGTTTGGGTCTGTTTGTCTGAAAAAAAAATCGTTGCAGAATAAAATTGTTGGTAACGAGTGTCGGTGATTTAAGTAAATGACAAATTCCGTTATGATTTGGCCAAGCAATTTAAGTTTTCATCGAGTCTTATATCGGTTTTATTGTATTTTTTTTACTGATTTCAAAATGAATTGTTAACACGTTTAAACCAAAGGGAGTGCTTGTGACAGCGTTTGATTATGAATCGGTCGTGTATGGGATTATTCGACATTTACCTTCGGTCGATAATTTGGCCGCGCGTTACGAACGACAAACAAATTGGACGGCAATACAGTCGTTACCGCTGGGCATAGATGATCAATTTTCATTACTACGCCGCGAGATGTTTGCCATGAGTGGCGATGATATTTTCTCTGGGGCTTACCATACCCAAGTGATTCATTTTGCGGCGACCTATCGCGCAGTTGAATACGAATGGGAAAGCTGGTTGAAACAGTTTGAAGGCTTGCTCAAAAGTATGTATTGGTTGTCGGCATCGGTACATTTAGAGACCGAAATGTCTGGACGCCATACCTTTAATTGGCAACCAGAACGAGCGCATGTTCCTTCCGATAACGATTTAAGGATGTCGTGCGAATGGGAAAGAGAGGCGTCTTTTGGACTCTGAATCTGGGCATATACAAGAAGACGAAGCGACTCCCGGCGAAGGTGTCATTGCCATTCCTTGGCAGCATTTATCAGAAGACGCTCTGGTCGCAATTATGGATGATTTTATTACCCGCGAAGGCACTGATTACGGCGATTATGCTGATACTTTGGAGGCTAAACGTGGCCAAGTGCTAGGACAAATACAAACAGGTAAAGTAGTGATTTTATTTGACCCAGTCGAATCGAGTTGTCACTTGGTTTTGAAAGAAAATTTGCCTTCAGACCTCTGATGACCAGAGGCTTTTATAATAGATGTTAATCATCCGCCGCGGTCACTTTGCGGCGTATCATATCCCTTATCAAAAAACGACAGGGCAGCAGTGCTTCCATTGCCTTGCTACTGCAACTGACGGTATTGCCGGTCATCATGCTGGTCAGCAGTTCTGCACTAAAAGGTGCCGACACCAAACCACGAGAACCATGTCCAATATTGAGCCAAATACCAGGTTGCCATGGCATGTCGGCGACTGGAATTTGATGCGCATTTTTTGCCATCGGTTTTAGGCTTTTGAGTGTGGCTTGGGTATCGCACACTGGACCTACGATCGGCAAATAATCGGGTGTGGTACAACGAAATCCAACCCGACCACCAATTACCTTTGCGTGATCGGCAGCATTACTCCAAGCCGCGCCGAATTGACGTAAATTCTCGATATTTGTATCGTGATCTTGAGCGCGAAGCGAGGTGTCAGAATCATTAATATGATAGGTAGCACCAATTAATAAACGTCCGTCTTGGGGCGGTGGGACATAACTTTTGGCACACAACACCGTGGATAATGGTGGCACCGTTTGGGCATCTAAGTACGTTAATTGGCCGCGAATTGATTTGATGGGTAAGTAGGCATCGGGCAGTAATTCTTTTGTTTGCCACGCAGTTGCAATCACCACTTGTGAACACTCGATAGAGTGACTGCTTGAGGCAGTAGCTGGTATCTCACCCGACCGACACTCTAGGGTAATAGAGGTTGGCGTTTGTTGAAGTTTTTCGACGCGCGTTTGCTTAAAGTGGATATTGGGGTGATCTATTAATGCTTTGCAAAAATCCACTAACGAAACCCACCCTGCTTTCGGATAAAATAATCCGCCAAAGCTGGTGTCTTCAACAGAGGCATTGGTCTGGGCAAGTTGGTCATCGCTTTGCATGACATCACACCATGCATCGCTCTGAGTAATATTAATACCTCGAACAAAGTCTTCTGGTGGTTGCTGACTTTGTAGAAAACGTTGCTGACGTTGTCGCTCTTTCTCATTAAACGCCAGTTGTAACACGCCGCACGCTTGCCATCCTTCGCTACTGGTGAGGCTATCGACACGTTGCAAGGCATACAAATACGCTTGCCGATAAAAATCAGAATGGGTGGCGTTATCGTCCACCGCGGACTTGATGTACAGCCCACCTTGGGGATTGCCAGAAGCGCCTTGGGCAATGCCGTCTTTATCGAGCAAGATAATGTGATAGCCTCGCTCGGCCAGCGAGCGAGCACTGGTACAACCGGCTAAACCAGCACCGATAATGGCTACCGAACGATGATTATTTAATGAGTTTGGTACTTTCATCGAATTTGGCATGCGCAGCCAGGGGCGTTGTTCTGCTCTTGGGTTGATCTCAGGGCCAGCTTGTAAGCTATAGCGGCCACAAGTCATTTCGCGCTTACGACCAAATCCTGTGGTTTTTTGCAACGTAAAACCTGCGCCGCACAGGCCACGTTTAATGGCACTCGTTGCCGCATAAGTTGCTACGGTGGGCATGCGGGTGTGATTAGGATCTGATTTATCTAAGCGTGCTTGACGCGAGATGCGACGAATCTGTTGAAAGAGTGTGTCATTCCACATGTCTGGATTTTTAGCGGGTGAAAATCCATCTAAAAACCATGCGTG
>JARGOI010000454.1 GCA_029212275.1 Thalassolituus sp. | reverse complement strand
ACAACCCACCCAGTTGAGTTTGACATGTACTACTCTTGTTAATCTCTGATTAGCAAGTGAAAAATGGCCCTTCGGGGCCATTTTTTTGCTTTGGATTTTTGTAAAAGCACTTTTATTGGTGATGTAAGATCTCTTATTCATCTTTCAAACGATTAATCCCCAAAGCCTTAAGCGTGTACTTTTCATAAATCGGTTCACAAGATCCCGTTTTCATTTTATGCATAAAGTATTTTTCGAAGGCGATTTTTGCCACATGCACCCATTTGCCTTTTTTAAACCAAGTGACATTGCGTGGTGGAATTTGCGGGATCGCGACAAATGCGGCACCGGTATCACCCATGTCAGCCAAACAAATCGCACTCCAAGTGCCTTTTGCTGTAGCGGGTTCTCCTGTTAAATCTGACCTTAAATTGTGTGCAATGGCAGTCATCATCGACTCGATCATGTAGCCCGTTTTAGGCGTGCCGGTAGGGACGGGAGTAACTTCGACGGGGGGAATGGCAACGCAAACGCCAGCCGAATAGATGTTCGCATAGGTGGGATTGCGCTGAAATTCATCGATGATCACAAAGCCTTTGGGATTGCAGATTTCGGTGACTGCGGCGACGGCATCGACGCCAGCAAAAGAGGGCAGCATCATCGAATGTTTAAACGGCAGTTCGTGCTGTTTTTTCAGAGAGCCGTCGTCGTTCAATTCGTCAACGAACATCATCCCTGCTTCAACCTTGGTGACTTGAGCGTTGGTAATCCACTTGATGTGACGATTACGCAGCTCGCTTTCGAGCATGGACTTTGAATCTCCGACACCGCCTAAACCAAGGTGGCCGATGTAAGGTTCGCTGGTAACGTAGGTCATGGGAACCTTGTCGCGTTTTTTACGATTACGCAGTTCTTTATCGAGAATAAAGGCGTATTCGTATGCTGGGCCAAAGCAGGAGGCACCGGGCATGGCACCGACAATTACAGGGCCGGGCTCATCGACTAATGCTTGCACGTCTTTAAAGCAGGTTTCGGCGTGGTCGAGGAGGCAAATCGATTGGGTATGACCGCCATGTGGGCCTGCGCCGTCGATGGCGGCGAAGTTCAATTTTGGTCCGGTAGCAATCACGAGGTAGTCGTAGGCTTCGCTGCTGCCATCGGCTAGAGTGAGGGTGTTTTGTTTGGGATCAATGGCCGTCACTTTGGCGGCAATAAATTCGATATTTTTCTTTTCGAGATAAGAACGAATAGGAAAGCTGGTCTCGGGGCGCTGGCGCCAACCGACTGCAATCCAAGGATTGGATGGCACAAACTGAAAATCTTCGCGCTCATTAATCACAGTAACTTGGTGTTCAGAGCCTATCGCTTGGCGAATTTCGTAAGCGCCTGCCATGCCGCCCGTACCTGCGCCTAGTATTATTATCCGTGCCATAAACCAGTGTCCTTCTGTTAGTTAGCGAAATCACTAACTTCAGACTACTCTCATTTAACGGAATAACCATATAGGCATAAAGTATTTTCGGGTTTTATTGATGTGGCATCAATCCTTGGTGCCTTTCTGAGAACTTCAGTTGACTTATTGGCAATGCCTTAAGTATTCGTCGTAGGTACCTTGAAAGTCGATGACCTTGTTATCTTTGATTTCAACAACACGGGTTGCTAAAGACGATACAAACTCACGGTCGTGACTGACGAAAATCAAGGTACCGTCGAAGGCTTTGAGTGCTTTGTTGAGCTCCTCAATGGCTTCCATATCTAAGTGGTTGGTCGGTTCGTCCATGATTAACACATTCAAGTCTTGCATCATCAATTTGCCAAACAACAAACGGTTTTTCTCACCGCCAGAACACACTCTGGCTTTTTTATTGGCATCGTCGGCGGTGAACAACAAACGGCCGAGCATGCCGCGCACCATTAAATCGTCGTGCTTAGCCGTGCGCCATTGTGACATCCAATCGAACAGGTTGAGGTCGCTGTCAAAATCATTGGTGCTGTCTTGTGGGCAATAACCGATAGACGCATTTTCAGACCATTTAATCACGCCGTGATTTGGTTCGAGTTCATTGATCAGACATTTTAGAAAAGTGGTTTTACCTGCACCATTCTCACCGATAACGGCAAGTTTTGCGCCCGCTTCTAAAATCATATTGCCATTGCTAAACAGAGTTTCGCCTTCATAGCCGTGTGCTAACTCTTCGAGGATAAGAGCTTGGCGATGCAGCTTTTTGTGTTGCATCAGACGAATTGATGGCGATACGCGACTTGATGATTTCACTTCATCCAGCTGAATTTTGTCCATCTTCTTAGCACGCGAGCTGGCCAACTTAGCTTTTGAGGCGTTGGCAGAAAAACGATTCACAAAAGCCTGAAGCTCGTCGATTTCCGCACTTTTCTTGGCGTTCTCGGTCAGTAATTGTTCACGAATCAACGACGACGCTTCGAGGTAGTATTCGTAATTACCGGGGTAAATAC
>JARGOI010000025.1:11531-14098 GCA_029212275.1 Thalassolituus sp. | reverse complement strand
TGAAAATAACTATTTTTTGAAGAAAATGGGTGTCTAGAAAACTAGGGGCGATTCAAGGTGGGAATATTGATGTACTGGTTGGCCTAGCTATACTGACTTCAAGCATTATAGGATCTACCTTGTTACTCATTATTTTTTTTAAACTATTTCCTGTAACAATAGGCGATAGAGTGATTGTCTCGTCATATAAATCTGTTAGATATGTCCCCATTTTTTGTCCGCGTGAGGCATTTCCGTTTCTCTGGAATATGACAACACCATCATCAAATTTGTAAGCAAAATGATTTTTTTCCACAAGACCTTCAGTAGGATCTATAGGCAACTCTCGTTCGGTACCTGAGTTAGCAGATCCAGCATGGGGTAAGCCATCCATGCGATATTTACAAAACTCACCGTAATAATAGGCTTTGCTTTTACTCACATTTCTTATAGCGAAATGGTTCGATGAGTCACTGTATATGTGCGGTATTTTATTGTTTTTTAGTTCGTCTAGGTATTTCGAAAATTCAAACGAACTGTTTTTGTCTGACCTAATTGTAAAAAAATCTATTGAAAATGCTTTATTTTCCATTTTTATTCCTGCTTATAATTTTAAAAAATTCTACCATTGAAGTTTTTTATTGCTGGCTTTAACGTTTTCTTCATACATCATAAAAATGGTAGAGTAGTTGCACATATCAACACCACTTTCGCAATAATCAGTAATTGCTCTATCCATAATTCTACGATCAGTAGCAGAAGTTGCTTTCTTAAAAGCATTAAGGTTTTCTTGCTCCATCATCCTCAGCATAGATTCTTGACACATATCTAAATCACTTTCGCAGTAATCCTGTCTTACCTGTTTGTTTATATAATCAATGACTTCATTCTTTTGGGACTCGGAGCCATTAAAATCCATTGGATGAACGAAATCGGCTAAAGAATATAAAGATATTATCGCTAGATATATGAAAATTAATATTCTCATTTTCCACCCATTGAGTTTCTAAAGTCTTTTTTAATATCGGCAGACAATTTGAATATTTCATCAGCAGTTTTGCCATCAAGCTCTTTACTGATTGCCTTTATAAATTCTTGTTCAGACTGACCTTTAACCATTGTCTTTAAACCATAAAGTGAGACTAAGGCTTGTACATTTTTCCTAAGCTCTTCTGCTTTATCTTTGGGTAATTTTTCAGACATTATGTTAAGTGAAGATTTTAGACTCTCTTTAGATGAAGTATCTAAAGTAGGTTCGCCACAACCAACAAGAAAATAAGAAAGAATATATATTGTTAGAATTTCAGTTATTAACTTCATGGGGTATTCCTTATCTAATTAAATAAAGTAAGTTACAAATATAAATATGGACGAATTTATCATAGAATTTTACCCTGTGTTGCCCAGTGATCTTCGGTGATGATGAATAGTGGAAGACCTTTACCACGATAATCCATCGCTTTTTCGATTTTTCTGCCGAAGGATTCGTGTGCCCAACTGTCTGTTACATAAGTGCCTAAAACTAAGTAGTCAAGATCACGGGTGACACTACTGGCTAAAATGCCACCGAGTGATTCGACAACCGCCTGACATTGTTTGCGAGTTCCATAAGCACATGTGCCGGTAAACAAAAAAGATTTATTAGCGAAAGTTATATCAGGAAGGGGCTCATTGATCGGTAAAGATGAAGACTTTGACAGCTCCCCAATCTCTGATTTTTCACCAGCGAGTGTACGTAAAGTTGAAAGAAGTTCAGCGGATTCATCCGAGTCAAGAACTCCATCTTCAAGCATATCTGTAATCTTTAATAACAGATTTTCAAATATAGGGTTATTGCTTTCGGTTTGAGTATTCTGAATTAGCCAACTAAATAAGAATTCAGCTTCAGCTTGATTAACCGCCCCATCAGCTGTCAGACCTTTACTTAAGCCTATCAAAGTGTCTACTTGTCGATCTTGAATATTTTTTCTGTTGAACTTTGTGAAAATATCCATAATAAATCCTTTTATAATTGATTTTAAGTTAACGTTACTTATTCCCTTCGGTTGTTCATCAATATAATTCTGAATGTCACTCCCATCGGCATTATTACTACTATCAGTAACTAAAAATTTACTATTTTACAAAGTTCAAAAAATACAAATTGTGCAATGGGTTTAGGATAGTTCGCATGAATTACAATGTTTCAGTGGTGCCTAGTATTTTAGGCTTCTAAGTTTGCAACTAGTCCAAATATCCTTGAAAGTAAAAACAATAAAAGTCTATAACCACAATAGGTTCGTCGATATTTTATAACTACTCACTGAGCGAATAGTTAGCTAATTAATTGCCAAAAAGTAGCACTAAGCCAATAAAAACGAATATTGACACATGATTTGTATTCTGTGTTGAATTGGCTGTTTTGTCTATTTTATTAGTTTTATTGTATAAGTTGTGGTCTCCCCACAGGGACTCGAACCCCGATCGTCCGCTTAGGAGGCGGATGCTCTATCCTGTTGAGCTATAAGGAGAATGCGCGGATTGTAGCGACTTGTGGCGCTGCTGTCAGCCTAGTCGTCCGACAGCTCACGTTGTTGTTGTTCTTTGAG
>JARGOI010000025.1:7662-11431 GCA_029212275.1 Thalassolituus sp. | reverse complement strand
TGGCATGCTGCTGTTAGGCATAGTGTGTTTGCTCCGGCACTTTTATACTTTTATGCTGCGCGTGCCGCGCAACTGATCACTTGATTTTCCTTGGTTGTCATATAAGTGTGGTTCATTTTGGCGGCCATGCAAGATTTTTAGCTTTTGCTGGTTACGGTAGCGCATGCTCAACACGATGTTTTGCAGGGTTTCCGAGAGCTTGCTGTTGGTCAGATATTGTTGTTCTAATGTTTGCCAAAGTGCTTTTATTTCGGGGATCGTAGCGAAAGTGCTGCGCTGAAAGTCATCGTGACTATGTGCCATGCCCAAGTCAGACATAAGTGTAAGACGGGCTGAGGCAACGTCACGAAGCTGTTTGACGAGGGTGTTTTTAACTGGGTTGAGGTTGCTGAGCTCGTCGGTTTTACCTTGCGTCAAGGCTACCATTTCTTGATGCATCAGTTCGTTCAGAGTGCAACAGATATCTAGCTCGGAAGATAGCTGTTGCGAAAATGTAGCCGCATTTGTGGCGGATGAAGCAGCAGAAGATGAGTCGGTTGTAGACGTCATGTCGAAAACCCTTAACTGTTGAGGCGATCCTCAAAATCAAGCATTTTCCCTGCCAACTTGTTGTAATCGATTTTATATTCGCCGCTATCAATAGCTGAACGAATGCGTTCGATGGTGTTGTCATCCACGTCTTTCATCTGCTTAATCTCAGCTTCCACTTGCTGAATACTTTTGCTGCTGTTGCTGAGTTTTACTTGATCAGACAGCCCTGCAGTCTCTTTAGCTTTTGTTTCTGGCGAAGTGGGCTCGGCGGGTTTCACCGGTTCACTGCGACTGCGGCTGGTGTTATCCAAGCCATTGGTAAATTTGTTGATGTTCATCATTAAGTCTCCGAGCTTCATAAATACTCCTGCTGACTTACTATCGGCCATGGGTTAAAAAACTTTAATTTATTTTTGAAAACTATTGAATCTGTACTATCGAGCTATCAACAATCACGCCGTACAGGCGTTTTCCTGATTGTTCGTTTTGCACACGAATACGTTCTCCGGCGCTGCCTGCCGACAGCGCTAGCCCTTTCATTTCAATGTAGATACCAGGTCGATTGAGCCTTAAGGTAATGGGCTGTCCGCGTTCTATTAATATAGCGGGTTCTATCAAATCTGGGCTTAACAAGGTGCCAGTGCGCAAGTTGCGCTTGGAAACATTGCCAATGACATCGTCAATCAGGGTGAAATACCCCTGCGTTAACTCACCAGTATCGGTTTTTACAAGGTGTATATCGTCTTCATTAATTTTATTGCCACTATTCACTGCTCGACGTAAGGCGACAACTTCGTGATAAACATGCAATTCAAAGGCAAACGATTGTGACCAATAGGGTTGCTGACACTGCAACTCTACGCCGTTTCTACCGGGTTCTAAGGTACGAATGACATGAATCTGAACATCTTGGTCACAACTCGGTAATGTGTACTGAGGGCTGAGCGTGGTAAAGGAAATATCGGCGTTACTCTGTGTGCCACCAATCGCTTGCCATTGCTCAAGCAAATGAGCACTCACAGAGTCACGCCAATCATCCGCAAGAGTGATTTCACTGTAAATTGACATAAGAGTCAGTAAGAACGCAAAAAAACAAGCGCGTTTTACGTTCTCAGCTAAGCTAATGATAGTGGATTTTGAAAACGTCATGATTCTGGCATTTTGGGCTATTTTCTGAGTGTTTAAGTACTTACAGCAAATGGCGTGCCGGAAAATCACAGCGACGATACAACGAGGAAATATATGTCCAGCGTACTCGACTCAGTAAATAAACGTACCAAATTAGTGGGCGAAAACCGTCTCGAACTTCTTCTTTTTCGAGTGCATGGTAAGCAAAAGTACGGCATTAACGTCTTCAAGGTGAAAGAGGTTTTGCAGTGCCCTAAGTTGACCAGTTTGCCAGGCAGCAGTCCTATCATTCGGGGGGTGGCGCATATTCGCACTGGCACGATCCCTATTTTAGATATGAGCTTGGCAACGGGTAATGGCCCATTGCCAGACTTGGCCAACAGCTTTGTCATCATTACTGAGTACAACGGCAAAACTCAGGGCTTTTTGGTGGCGGGTGTCGATAAAATTATTAATACAAATTGGGAATCTATCCATTCTCCCCCAAAGGGTACTGGCCAAGAGCATTATCTGACTGCGGTGACTGAGTTCGAAGATGCGTTAATTGAAATCATCGACGTAGAAAAGATTTTGTCGGAAGTTTCACCGGTCAATGAAGTGGTATCGGATGGCATTGTTAGTGACAGTATGCGTCAAGATGCCGCCTTACGTCGGGTATTGATTGTAGATGACTCACGCATCGCTCGTAAGCAAGTCACACGATGTTTAGAGAATATTGGTGTTGAGGTCGTTGCTTTGGATGATGGGCTGCAAGCATGGCAACATCTGCAAGGCATCATCGAAAGTGGTGAGCGTCTTCAAGATCGATACATGATGCTGATTTCTGATATCGAAATGCCCGAGATGGACGGTTATACCTTAGTGACAAAAATACGCAGCGATCCAGCCATGGCGAATTTTCATGTGGTACTGCATTCATCGTTAAGTGGTGTATTTAATAAAGCCATGGTTGAAAAAGTGGGCGCTAATGATTTTATCGCTAAATTTGATCCTGATGTTTTAGCAGAACAAGTGGTTGGACAATTAAAGAACCATGAATAATTCGCTAAAAAGTGCTTCACCATTCGATATGTCTACGGCTGACTACCAAGCTTTTTGTACTCGCTTGGAGTCTGAGTCAGGTATTCAACTGAATACAGATAAGCAATACCTGGTATTCAGTCGTTTACGTTCGATAATGGCTGAATCGAACATGAGCAATATGTCACAGTTATTGAGCTCGATGAGCAGAAGCGAATCGCTGACCCATCGGGTGGTCGATGCCTTGACGGTGAACGAAACCTTTTGGTTTCGCGATGATCATCCCTATCGCATTTTGCGAGAGGTGATTTTCCCCGAACTTGCTCAACTTTCTCGACCTTCGCAAATTTGGTCTGCGGCCTGTTCAACAGGACAAGAGCTGTATTCAATCCGTATTGAAGAAGCCGAGTATCGACGCACACACCCACAAAAGTGGCATCAATCCTTGCATTTATTAGCAACGGATATTTCCTCGCGAGTATTAAAGCAAGCGAAGGAGGGCAGCTATTCTTCTTTGGCGATGCAAAGAGGTATGCCTAAAGACAAACTCAATCGTTATTTTAAGGCAGCGGGAGATCAGTGGCAGGTAAATACGCAGTTGCAGGCAAATAATGAATTTCGTTTGTTTAACTTACATCATTCGTTTTCGCCAATGGGACGTTTTGATGTGATTTTTTGTCGTAATGTCTTGATCTATTTCTCGCAAGAACGAAAAAAAGCGGTACTGACCAGTATGCACAGTGCGCTGCGCCCCGGAGGCTATTTGTTGTTGGGTGGATCAGAAGTAATTCATGGATTGAATGATTTGTACGAAACTCTCCATTGCCGTCCTGGCATTCTTTATCGGGCAAAGGCGGTTGCCGCTTAACGGAAAAGCGTTGCCGCTGCCGCTGTGTTTTCGGTCTTCTTTGCCACTTTAAACCCTTAACTCTCTGATAAATATAATAAAAATAAGTTGGCCCAGCTTTTGCTAAATTCTATTTGTAAGCAATAAGCAGCAACGTGAGAGAGTTATTATGGGGTCAATCAATTTTTCTAACGCACTCGGTATTCATGCCAATGCAATGCAGTTACGCGCTCAGCGTGCTGA
>JARGOI010000025.1:0-7562 GCA_029212275.1 Thalassolituus sp. | reverse complement strand
AACAGTTTGGATTACAACGCCAGTTTTGAATTTTTAAACGGCAAGTTTAAAGGCCTGAAAGGCGCGATTCGAGGAGAATAATTATGTCATTAACCAGTGTTCTTAATATCGCCGGCAGCGGCATGACCGCCCAATCGATTCGCTTAAATACCACGGCCAGTAACATTGCTAACGCCGACAGCGCCTCCAGCTCGGTAGATGAAACGTATCGCGCACGCAAGCCATGGTTTTCGGTATTAGAAAATGAAAAAACCGGTAAAAGTTTAGACAGCAAAGGATTTATGAGTGACGAGTCAGCTTCTGCGGGTGTCCGTGTTATGGGCATCGTCGAAAAAGACGCGCCCCTGCAAGCTCGCTTCCAACCCGATCATCCCATGGCCAATGATGATGGTTATGTGTATTACCCAAATGTAAACGTGGTGGAAGAAATGACTGACATGATGTCGTCGTCGCGCAGCTATCAAATGAACGTCGAAGTACTGAAAACAGCGAAACAAATGCTGCAACGCACCTTGTCACTGGGTCAATAAGGAGCCACACATGTCGATTAATGAAGTCAAATCTGGCGCCGGTGTGTTGGATCAATACCGTACCCCGACCGAGACAGAGCCAAAAAGTAATGAGCTAGGCAAGAACGCTTTCTTAGAATTGATGGTGGCCCAGCTTAATAACCAAAATCCACTGGAGCCAACCGACAACCAAGCATTTGTTGCTCAGTTGGCGCAATTCTCCTCGGTTGAGGGGATTGATAACCTCAACGAATCGGTCAGTAATATTAGCTCCCAGTTTACCTCCAACGCGGCGCTGCAAGCCTCTAGCTTGGTGGGGCAGTCGGTGATCGTCGAAGGCAACACCAAAGGTCTACTTAACAGCGGCGGTGTGGTCAGTGGCTACACAGATGTCCCTGCCAGCGCCAGCAGCATGGTGCTTACCATCGAAGATGGCAGCGGCCAGTTGCTCGAACAAATTCCAATGGGTACTCATGATGCAGGTCCTATGTCGATTCGTTGGGACGGATACAACCTAATGAAAGACGGTGAAATTGTTGAACTTGATCGCAGCAAAATGAATATAGACCAGTACTTGCGTGATGAAGATGGCGAAATTCAAATGGATGATAGCGGTAACCCCATCGAACAAGCCTATCCACCGGGACAATACGTTTTTAAATTGAGCGCCAACATCGCTGGCAAAGCAGAAGAAATTGGTATGCAAATGAGTTCACGAGTTGACAGCGTGACCATGAGCCCAACCGGCACGGTGACGCTAAATCTGACCGGTGGCGAGCGCGCCACTATGAATCAAATCAAACAAATTCTTGATGTCTAAGCAGACGCTGGAGAGACGATATGGCTTTTAATATTGGTTTAAGTGGAATTCGTGCAGCCTCAACCGACCTTGAGGTAACAGGTAACAACATTGCTAACGCGAGTACCATCGGCTTTAAAGAATCACGCACTGAGTTTGGCGATGTGTATACCACTACTTTGCTCGGTACTGGTGCCAAGCCACCAGGCAGCGGTGTAATGGTGGAGAATATTCGTCAAGAGTTCTCCCAAGGTAACGTCAGCAGTACCGGTAATGCATTAGATTTGGCGGTCGACGGCAACGGTTTTTTTGTGATGAATGATCGCGGCAGTGTTTCTTACACTCGTGCTGGGGTTTTCTCGCTCGATAAAGACGGATTTGTTGTCAGCAATAGTGGTGCTCGTTTGCAAGGTTACGAAGCGAATGATACTGGTGTGGTGAGTGGAGTTTTGGGCGATATTAGCATTCAAATTTCCAATCAACCGCCCAAATTAACGCGCATTGCAGCAGCCCTGTTGAATTTGAATGCAGGTGCCTTGGTGTTACAAGAGCAAGGCTTGCAGGTAAATACCAACGGCTTGGCCGTTGGTGCTGCGGACTCAGGCATTATCGAGTCCACCAATACAGTATTAAAGTCCGCCGGGCAACCAACAACTGGTGGAACTGCTGCTAGCACCTCTTTTGTTGATGATTTAACTGCCCAAGCACCTTTTACCTATGGTGCGGCCAGTATTGATATCGATCTTGGTGATGGTTTAGGCCCACAGACCGTTACCTTAACAGGTGTGACGGGTGGCACAGTACAGGATGTACTTAATGATGTTCAGGCTGGATTGGATGCGACGTTTGGTTCTCAGCAATTGCGTGCATCACAAGATCCAACGACGGGCGCACTGACCATCGAACGTTCAGGTTACAACGCAACCAATGGCAGCACATTTTCGTTAAGTAACGAAGGCGCTTGGGCTGCAATTTTTAGCTCAACATCCCCAGCAACCATTCCTACGGTGAGTATTGGCACCGCTGGCTCAACCTTATTTGTTGGTAGTAATCCATTAACGGCTGATTTGCGTTCCATACCGGGTACGCAAACGACTACTCGAACCACGTCCACTCCACCGCTGAATATTGTTGATGATTTCGCGGGTGTGTATGCGAGTTTGCAGGCCAATTCTCCTATTTCTAGTATTAACTTAACTACCACCAACAGTCTAAATTTCAACATTGCGGTTGACGGCGGTGACACTTATCCCATCAATCTCAGTCAGGCGAGTTGGATTTCTAGCGCGCCTATTACAAATCCAACTCCTACACAAATAGTGACGGAGATTAATGCGCAAATTGCTGCACTATCTGGCGGCGTTCCCCAAGTACAAGCCAGCCAAAGTGCTGGTCAAATAAGCTTTGCGGTCACGACTAACGCTAACCCCGGTGATTTCATTCAAATTGCCGATGTACCCTCTATCAATAATGATTTAACGGACTTAGGATTTATCGCAAGCAATCGCTTGAATGCTGGTCAACAAGCCGTGGTAGCCAACAACCGTTTTGACATTCAAGTACGCAGTGCCGACGGCGATAGTGGTGTCAAAACCATCATTATTCCTGAATCAAATTATGCCAGCTTGAACGATCTTGCAGCTGCGATTCAAGATGAGATGAATGTGTTTATCGGCTCCACTGGTCTGTTTGGCAAGGTATCTGTCGAGGCAGTGAGTGGTCAGCTGGTATTTACCAATACACAGACAGGTTCTGCAGAAGGCATTGATATCACGGCAACCGCTGGATATGGTCAATCATTAACAGACTTAGGTTTTGACAGTCTTTTTAAAGTGAGTGGCGATGATGAAATAGATCGCACCAACAGTTTCAGTATTAATTTGACTGTTCCTGCGCCAGACAGCGAAGGACGCAGTGGTTCGGTTTTAATCAGTTTGGATGAAGAGTTTCGTTCGGTACAGCAAATTGCTGCAGCCATTAATAGACAGTTAAACAGTCAAGATGCGAACGGCTACATTGGCGTACGCGCCAGTGCTCTAGAAATCGAACCTCGTACCGTGCCGCCGCAGTACACCCTGCAGTTATCCGCAACCGAAGGGGGTGAATCATCCATTATTTCGATCAGTAATTTGACCGCCGGTGGCCCAGATATCAGCGAAGCCGACCTATATGCTTTACTACAAGTTAATCCAGACGATGCTACATTGCTGACTCAAGGCATTGAGGGCGTGACTAATGAATACCCAGCACAAGAGGTTACTTTGGTCGATCCTGAGGGTAATGAAACAGACATCACTATCCCTAAACATGCAGAAGCCAACGAAATTGTGTCTATTTTCAATCAGCAACCAGGCGTAACGGCGAACGCAGAAACGGTGATGACGATCCCACTGTCTGGTTACAATAATCCAGCAGATAACATGTCACTGACTCTCAATGGTCAGGTATTAGAATCAACGACCTTAGAAGAAATTGCCTACGAAATTAATGCCTACAGAGCAACAACCTTACCGGGTTTTCGAGCCGAAGTTAATGAAATAGGCGATTTGGTCATCACCAATGACATTGGACGTGATATTAAATTATCCATCGACAGTTCATCGGTCACTGACTCAATTATCGTACAGGGAGCAGAAAATACTGGGCCAGTGGTCTTGGGCGGAACTTCTACCGCGGACGTTGCCGCAGCGGTCGGTGGTTCGGTTAATTTCGTCTTTAATGAAGGATATACGTTAAAAGATCCCGTTCCAGTTGTGTCTGGCATATTTGGCGCGTTAACCGACGATGAGTTCACCCCTTTCGTACTGAATGCATTCGATCCTGCGGACCAAAAAACCTACAACAGCGCAACGTCCACGACGATCTATGATAGCTTGGGCAACGCTCATGTGATGACGCAGTTTTTTGTTAAAGAGCCTTTGGATCCCAGCCGTCCTACCGAACAAAACGTATGGGCCATGTACGTACAGGTGGATGGAAGAGACGTCGGTGACCCTGATGCTTCATTGCCCTTCCCAGAGAATTTGGCACCGACTGCAGCCCGTTATGAACTCTTTTTTAATTCAGACGGTACTTTAGATGAAATTGCCACGGGTGATATTAATATTACTAACTGGGACCCAGTGGACGAAAATGGCGACCCAACGGGAGCGTTGACGTCGACCAACGTATTAGAAGGTGGATTACCTGTTACAGAAGCTTCACGCAACTCCAACTTTCAGATTTCGTTGGATGGTTCAACCCAGTTTGGTAGTGCCTTTGCAGTTAATGAAGTAAGCCAGGATGGTTACTCTACGGGTCGTTTGACTGGCCTTGAGGTCGACCAAGAAGGGATTATTTTTGCACGCTTTACCAACGGACAAGCGCAAACGTTAGGACAGGTGGCATTGGCGAATTTCCGTAATCCAGAAGGTTTGACGCCATTAGGGTCAACAAGTTGGGCCGAGTCCTTTGAATCGGGTACGCCAACGGTAGGTTCTCCGCGTACGGCATCATTTGGACAAATTCAATCATCCTCCTTGGAAGATTCGAATGTGGATTTATCTGAGCAATTGGTGAGACTGATTATTGCCCAGCGTAACTTCCAGGCCAGTGCAAAAACTATTGAAACGACCGATCAGATCACACAGACCATTCTGAATATCTAATCGATTCTTTAGCGGTGTCTTATGAGAGGCACCCTAGGAAACAACAAGCTCGCCCAGCGGCAAAGGATTGCCGATGTGCGAGTTTATTGTATTTTATCAGCCAGTAAATTTTTATAACCTACTGAAAATAATAAGAAAATAATACTTGGCACGACCTTCGCAATCTTCTTAGCAAATGACGAATTCAGCGACATTTGCCGGGGAGGCATTATGGACCGCGCACTCTACATCGCCATGTCTGGGGCGAAACAAAATACACTGGGTCAGGCAGCACATGCCAACAACCTAGCCAACATAAGCACTACGGGTTTCCGTTCGGATTACACCCAAAGTCGTGCCATGAGCGTATTTGGCGAGCATTTTCCAACACGTGCTTATGCCATGACGGAAAGTCCCGCCAGCAACCTCAAACAGGGTGCCTTAATTGATACCGGTGACAACCTCGATCTCGCTATTGAAGGAGAAGGGTGGTTTGCGGTGGTTGGACCTGATGGCCAAGAAGCCTATACCCGCGCCGGAGATTTAAACGTCGATGCATTGGGACGTTTAGTCAACAGCAGCGGTCTGCAAATGATAGGCGACGGTGGCCCCATCGTGTTGCCAGAGTATGAACAAATCGAAATCAGCAAGTCAGGCATTATTTCGGTCCAGCCCCGCGGCGAAGTGCCTGCGTCGGTGGCCGAGCCAGTACAAATTAAATTGGTCAATCCCGATTCTTCTACCTTAGAAAAAGGCGAAGACGGCTTATTTCGTTTCCGCGATCCACAAGCGCAACCGGCGTTGGCCGACCCCACCATCTCTGTGATTGGCGGTTACGTAGAAGGCAGTAATGTGAATGCCGTCTCCGAATTAACCGATCTCATTCAGCTGAATCGTCAGTACGAGATGCAAGTCAAATTAATGAAGCGTGTGGATGAATTATCGTCAGCCACCACGCAAATCATGTCGAATCAATAACCGGAGTTAGGCTTATGATGAACGCACTTTGGGTCAGTAAGACCGGCTTAGAAGCTCAAGATTTAAATCTGACGACGGTTTCTAACAACCTTGCCAACGTGTCGACGACCGGCTTTAAAAAAGATCGCGCGGTATTCGAAGATTTAATTTATCAAATTCAACGGCAGCCAGGCGCTAACAGTTCGGCGGATACTCGCCTGCCATCTGGCTTGCAGTTGGGTACCGGTGTGCGTACCGCCGGTACGCAAAAAGTATTTACCACGGGTTCGCTACAAATTACCGATCAGCCGTTAGATATGGCAGTGAATGGTCGCGGCTTTTTCCAGTTGCAGTTACCCGATGGCAATATTGGTTATACCCGCGACGGTACGTTTCATATCAATAACGAAGGCGTGATCGTCAACGTTAATGGCTATCCATTAGAGCCACAGATCACTATTCCTGAACAAACCAATAATTTGACCATCAGCAAAGACGGCATCGTGCAGGCCACCATGTTTGGTGATCCTGCACCGCAAGAATTAGGACAAATTGAAACGGTAGATTTTATTAACCCTGCAGGTTTGCAAGCGTCTGGTGGCAATATTTATTTGGAAACCGCTGCCAGTGGTGCGCCTCAGGTTGGCGTTCCTAATGAAGATGGTTTCGGCACGTTAGAGCAAGGCGCATTGGAAAACTCTAACGTCGAAGTGGTAGAAGAATTAGTAAAAATGATCACGGTTCAGCGTTCCTACGAAATGAACTCTAAAGTTGTTTCCGCTGCCGACCAAATGTTGCAATTTTTAACTCAGAACACGTAAAAAAGTAACATTAAAAATATGCTTAATAAAATTAGTAAATCAGATACACAGCGTAAAGTATTACGTCAGGAGTATGTTATGAAATTGTTGATCGGTTTGTCTTTGGCGCTGACCATATTAACGGGTTGCAGTACGGTGAATCCTGATAATGGCGTTTTCCCTAACGATCCAGATTATGCCCCTGTGCCTTCTGAAAGTTTGAAAGCACCGGCTAATAGCAGCGGTTCTCTGTATCAAGCGCGTTACAGTTTGGGTTTATATACCGACCAACAAGCGACTCGTGTCGGCGATATAATTACGGTGATTTTTGACGAGCAATATCAATCGTCGAAATCAGCACAAACAAAGTCTGATAAGACGTCAGATAATTCCATGGCAGTCCCTAACTTGTTAGGAACGGTACCTGGCTGGAAAAACTTAACAATGGACAGCGAAACTTCGAATTCTCGCGCTTTTAATGGCAAAGGCGAGGCCGATCGTTCGAACAGTTTGAGCGGCGAAATAAGTGTGACGGTGGCGGAGATTATGCCTAACGGCAACTTAAAGATTCGCGGTGAAAAGTGGTTAACGTTAAGCGAAGGCGAAGAGTACATTCGCATCAGTGGTTTAGTGCGTCCGCAAGACATTACGCCAGACAATACCGTGGCCTCGACCAAGGTTGCCGATGCACGGATTTCGTTTGGTGGTCGCGGCAGTCTCAACAACAGCACCCGCCAAGGTTGGGGTGACAAGATTCTTAATTCTCCGTTGTGGCCATTTTAATGCAGAATCTAGGCTAATAGTTGCACAAGATGAATAAACAAGCAGAGTCTGTGCAACTGGCACAGCCTCTGCATTATCTTTAGTAGAA
>JARGOI010000453.1 GCA_029212275.1 Thalassolituus sp. | reverse complement strand
ACTTTATTCGAAGTTAATGCGGAAAATTTTTCTGCCAATTTCCAAGCAACAGCTTATTAGTGCGCATGCGCGCTTTCGCAGAGGCCGAGATACACTCACACCTCCATAACCTTCTGATATACCTAAGAAAATATCCATATCCTATACAACCCTTATACGAGAAAGCGAGCATGCGCGCTTTTCTAAAATTCCGTGCGCACTATCTTGTAAACCATTTTTCGCAAGTGCCTGAACTGAAAGATTTTTAAGTTATCAGCGTCAGACAAAGCGCGCAAGCTTTCTGTGAAAGCGAGCACGATTTTTTGACTTTGATCAAATAATATGTATATTTATACAGTACATTGTAAAAGGAGTTACACATGTCAAAGAGCCCTTTTCTTAATGAGTTAAAACAATACTTTCGTCTTCGCGGCTATAGCCTCCGTACGGAACAGACTTATCTTTATTGGATTCGGTACTTCATACGCTTCCATGGTTTGAGACATCCTAAAGAGCTAGGGCCAGACGAAGTGGTTAGCTTTCTTAACTTTTTAGCCAATGATCAGAATGTTGCCGTCAATACACAGAAAATTGTTCTGAATGCGTTGGCATTTCTCTACAACCAATTCTTAAATCAGCCTCTTGGCGACCTTGGTTTTACTCATGCTACAAAACCCAGAACGCTGCCTATCGTTATTGATACACATGAAGTGAAGCAAATTCTGAATCAGCTCGATATTCGCGATAATTTGATATTCTCGCTCTTATTTGGCTCTGGCCTGCGAATTTCTGAATGCTTAAGATTGCGATTAAAAGACTTTAATTTCAGTTCGGGCTCTTTGACGGTACGCGATGGCAAGGGTGGCAAAGATAGGGTCACTATCCTAGCACCTAAGTTGAGGCCCACTATTGAACAGCAATTTCAGAAAGCGATTCGTATTCAACAAGAAGATAATTTAAAAGGAGTTGGCCCTTCGTTACCGGGAGCACTGTCACGCAAGTACCGTAACGGTTATCGCCAACCGGCATGGATGTTTTTATTTCCATCAACGACGCTGTGTAAACACCCTGATACTGGCATTCTTTGTCGGCATCATTTACACCAATCCGTTGCTAGAAAAGCATTAGCTAAGGCTTTGGTAAAAGCTGGTTTGAGTCATAAACGTATTAACTGCCATACCTTTCGTCATAGTTTCGCCACCGAACTATTAAAGGCAGGCAGAGATATTCGCACTGTTCAGGAATTATTAGGCCACAGTGATGTTGCTACAACGCAAATTTATACTCACGTTATCGGGCAACATTTTGCGGGCACCGCAAGTCCATTAGACTTTTTGTAGCAAAAAAACGAACATCCAAAAAATCTAAATCAATCTTTATCAGCCTTTTAAAAACTGCGCATGAAAGCGTAGGTGTTCGTCGATAAAGCTGCTAATAAAGTAGTAACTGTGATCGTAACCTTCATGGCGATTTAAGATGAGATCGTGTCCGGCTTTTTTAGCGGCGGCTTCCAGTGCTTCTGGTTTTAACTGCTCGGCTAAAAACTGATCTGCTTCACCTTGGTCAACACGCATGGGTATTGCTTGCTTGGCTTGGGCTAATAACAAGGATGCGTCGTACTCTTCCCAGGTTTTACGGTCGTCGCCTAAATAGTGACTGAACGCTTTGACGCCCCAAGGACAATCAACTGGATGGCAAATGGGACTAAACGCCGAGACCGAGGAATAGCGGTCGGTATTTTTTAACGCAATGGTCAGTGCCCCGTGTCCACCCATCGAGTGACCGGCGATGGCACGTTGGTTGGTAACCGGAAAGTTAGCTTCGATCAGTTTGGGCAGCTCATCCACAACGTAGTCGTACATGTGATAGTGCGTACTCCACGGTGCTTGCGTGGCGTTAAGATAAAAACCTGCACCTAGGCCAAAATCGTAACTGCCGTTTTCATCGTCGGGCACACCTTCGCCGCGTGGGCTGGTGTCGGGCGCAACGATGGCAATTCCAAGTTCTGCTGCCGTTTTAAACGCAGCTGCTTTTTGCATAAAGTTTTCGTCGGTGCAGGTTAACCCCGACAACCAATACAGAACAGGTACGGCAGTGCCGCTGATGGCTTGCGGTGGTAGGTAAATAGCAAAGCGCATGTTACAACCGCCCAAGGTGGCTGAGGTATGCGTATATTGTTTCTGCCAACCATCACTGGCTTTATTTTTTGAGACTAATTCTAATGTCATCATTATTTACTCGCGCAGTATTCTTTGTTGATTATTTGCATTCATTCAACCGATAGATTAAATGCACCCTTTTTATGTTCTGAATTCAGGGTGCATTTATGAAGTCGATGTCTGAATCACATTTCTATTAATTTAAATTATTTAAAAAAATTAATAGTGAATGACGGTGCGAATACTTTTGCCTTCGTGCATTAAATCAAAGGCTTCGTTGATTTGATCCAGTGGCATGGTGTGAGTAATAAAATCACT
>JARGOI010000452.1 GCA_029212275.1 Thalassolituus sp. | reverse complement strand
TCATTTCTTGCATGTTTTGCGGATTCGGTTGGCCAAATGCTTCTTGCGGTGGCACCGTAAACGAACCCGTATCCCCTGCTTTCAAACCCAACAAATAGGTTTCAAAGCCAGGTAATAAATTACCGTCGCCTAAAGTAAACGAAGCAGGTTCGTTGCCAAAAGTAGAATCTACTTCTTGGTCTGCGCTCAGCTTGAGCGCAAAGTGTAAAGTAACCTTGCTACCCGTGCGAATACTGTTTGTCATTTTGAATCTGCCTCTGCGCTTTGCTTCGCATTTTTAATGCTTTTACCTTTAGAGTTTTCGACATTCTGCTTTTCTTTAGACGAACTCGAATCTTCTTCACCGTTACGCATTTCTCTGAGCATATCGATCACCATCATAATCGCGCCTAAAGTAATGGCTGAATCTGCAATATTGAACGCAGGGAAATACTTTTGGTTCCAATGCACGGAAATAAAATCAATCACATGGCCATAAATAGCACGATCGATTAAATTCCCAACCGCGCCACCTAAAATCAAAGTCAAAGCAATGGGTAACCATACCTGCCCTTTGGGCAAACGCGTCAGCCAGACCACCAACATCACCGACACACCCGCGGATAACGCCGTGAAAAACCAACGCTGCCAGCCCGATTGGTCGGCCAAAAAGCTAAACGCCGCGCCGGGGTTATACAGTAAGGTAAAGTTGAGCACCGGTAAAATAGGCACGGGCTGAGCGTAAATCAATGCATACTCAGCCACCTGCTTGGTTGCTTGATCCAGCACAACCGCTAGCAATGACAGCCACAGCCAAATCAGCGGTGAACGTGCAGCACTCGTTAACGAACTCATACTAGGCGAAATGACGGCGTTCGCCGTCACCCTCAACGTTATCGATACAACGTGCGCACAAAGCAGGATGCTGAGCGTTCATACCCACGCTGGTGCTGTGATGCCAACAACGTTCGCATTTGTCATCTACAGAGGCCTGTACCAAAACACGTAAATCTTTTAGCTCGGTCGCATCGCCGCCGTTATCACTGAGTGGTTTAATTTCGGCTTTCGAAGTAATCAACACAAAACGCAGTTCGTCACCTAGGCTTTCCAGTTGCGCTTTCAGTTTGTCGGCAGCGAACAAGGTCACTTCGGCCCCCAAAGACGCACCAATACGTTTCTCGGTACGCGCTTTTTCTAAAGCACCGTTGACGGATTCTTTCACGCTCATCAGCGTGCGCCAGTAGGCATCAGTGAATTCGCTTTCTTTTATGACAGGGAAACCAACATACCATTCGGCCAATTGCGCCGATTCTTCGCGCTCACCTGACAATGGTTGTGGCAACACCTGCCAAATTTCTTCGGCAGTAAATGACAACACCGGCGCAATCCATCGCGCCATGGCTTCGGCCACATGATACAAAGCCGTTTGCGCACTGCGACGTGGCAAGCTGTCTGCTTTACAGGTGTACTGACGGTCTTTGATCACGTCTAAGTAAAAACCACCCAACTCAGTCACGCAAAAATTCATCAGCGTTTTGGTTAAGGTTTTTAGATCGTAATTTAAATACAGCGCGATCACTTTTTCCTGCAAACGCTCGGTATAACTGACCATCCACGCGTCTAAGGGTAACAGCTCATCGCCAGCAACTAAGTCGGTTGCTGGATTAAAACCATTGATATTGGCTAATAAGAAGCGGCACGTATTTCGTACGCGACGATAGGAATCGGCATTGCGGTTCAAAATCACATCCGACACCGTCATCTCGCCAGAGTAATCGGTATCCGCTACCCACCAACGTAAGATATCGCCACCCAGCTTATTCATTACCGCTTGCGGCTCGATGGTATTGCCCAATGATTTGGACATTTTTTTACCATCACCGTCCACGGTAAAACCATGCGTCAATGCGGTTTTATAGGGTGCTTTGCCATAAGCTGCGACGCTGGTTAATAAGGATGATTGGAACCAGCCACGATGCTGATCGGAGCCTTCCAGATACAAATCGGCGGGCATGGCGAGTTCTTCTCGGGCCATACATACAGCCGTGTGAGTCACACCCGAATCAAACCAAACATCGAGGGTATCAATCACTTTATCGTAATGCGCAGCGTCAGCACCCAGCAGCTCGGCCGGGTCAAGATCAAACCATGCGTCAATGCCGGCTTCTTCAACACGCTTCGCCACTTCAGAAATCAGTTCGGCGGTGCGAGGATGCAACGCACTGGTGTCTTTATGCACGAATAACGCAATCGGCACACCCCAAGTACGTTGGCGCGAAATACACCAATCAGGGCGATCATTCATCATGCCTTCGATGCGCGCTTTGCCCCAGCTCGGACGCCATTCCACGGTATGTTCTACTTCGTGCATGGCTTTATCGAGCAGACCATTTTGATGCATGCTGATAAACCACTGCGGCGTCGCGCGGAAAATAATCGGCGACTTATGACGCCAGCAATGCGGATAGCTGTGGGTGATAT
>JARGOI010000024.1 GCA_029212275.1 Thalassolituus sp. | reverse complement strand
TGCCTTTGCGATCCCATCCCCTTGCGCAACATCACAGCCTAAACGCATCAAGAGCCCTCCCTGCTCAGCGGTTTCGACACCCTCTGCTAGCACCTCTCGTTCAAACGCCCCAGCAAGACCAATAATCGCTTGCACCAGTGCAAAGTCTTCTTTGTCATCCAAGATATCACGAACAAAGGACTGATCAATTTTTAATGTATCAGCGGGCAATCGCTTCAAATAACTGAGCGACGAATACCCCGTGCCGAAATCATCTATAGCAAAACGCACGCCTAAGTTTTTACATTTACTGATGACTTCCTGTACATGTTGAATATCACCCAGTGCTACTGACTCTAATATTTCTATTTCTAGTTTATTCGGTGAAACGTTGGGATACCGTTGCAGGGTTTCCTCTAAGCGCTTATAAAAGCTCGGCAAATGAAAATGTTTTGCTGCAATATTAACGCTTACAGGCCAATTTTTGCCTTGATTTTGCCACGCTGAAAGTTGCTCTAATGCCGATGTTATGACCCAGTCACCCAATGTTATGATCAACTCATGCTGCTCAATAATTGGCAAAAAATCAATCGGCAATATCAGCCCTTTTTCAGGATGTCGCCATCGTAGCAGTGCCTCCATCCCAACAACCTCAGACGTTCGCATATTCAATTTTGGCTGGTAATATAGTTCAAACTCATCCTCTGATAGCGCTTGTTCAAGTCGCTTAATTACCTTATGAGAGTCATTTATTTTTTGATCCTGCTCTGCATCAAACCAATGAATTCTATTACGGCCCGATTGTTTAGCCATATACATGGCTTGGTCGGCTTGTCGTAAAAGCGTATCCGCATCAGCTCTTCCGTCTGAATAGTTAGCCACACCGATACTACATGAGATTTCTATGCGTTTACCATCAATACAGTAGGGCGTAGATACGGCTCGTTTTAATCGATGCAATGCTTGTGCTAACTCCGAGTTATGGCTTACTTCGCCAATCAGCATAACAAACTCATCACCGCCTAATCGAGCAACGGTATCTTCCTGTCGAAGTTGCTTTTTCAGACGACTTGCCACCTCTATCAATAATTTATCGCCTACTGCGTGACCATATTTATCATTGACCGGCTTAAATTTATCTAGATCCATCATACACACAGCTAAATTTGTGCCATGCCGTCCAGCTAAGTGAAGTGCCTGCTCAAAACGATCGGTTAATAGCATTCTGTTTGGCAACCGTGTCAACATATCGTGCGTTGCATGCCAGATCATTTCTTCGTCGTTGGCTGAGCGGTCTGTTATATCCATCAACGTAATAACGCAGCCAATACTAGCTTCATTTAAAGCACCTTGAGTGGATACTTTCCCTTGTACAGGCAGCCGCCGCCCAGCCTTGGTTACAAGCACTGCATCATGTGGTAGTCGCTCAACAGTACTAGACGAGCCTGCTTCTTCATCGAAAGAATAGTCCACCGGGGTATTCGACACCTTTCTTACTAACCGAACCACCCGTTTGACTGCAGACCCCATCGCGTCCACATAATTCCACCCCGTCAATTTACATCCCGGTTCATTTATATAACTCACTAAACCATCTTGAGACACCGTAATAACAGCGCTATCAACTGACTTTAATGTTAATTCGACTTGTTTTTTTTCAATTTGAAGCGCATTTTTCCAGCGCTGTTGATGCGATAAATCAACTAGGGTCACTTGGTACAAGACTTGACCCGGAAAATCTAACAAGCTCATCACTAGTTCAACAGGAAACTCATTATCACTGTCTAAGCTCTTGCATACGCATTTAATACTTGCGCTGCCTTTTGCATTAGCTTCTTGCACCAAACGACTAAACAACTCTTTAGATGCAACCCCGTTGGGTTGGAGCTCTGGCGCGAGTGAAACTAAACAATGACCAAGAAATTCTTCATGAGAAGACACATTGAACATCCTCAGCGCAGCTGCATTCATTTCAACCAAACCATTTTCCCCGCACACCAATATAGGGCTAGGATTTAATTCAAAAAGTTGTCGATAATGCCGAATATCATCACAAAAGTGATGACTTTTATTTGCTGACGTAGATAATACGTTGATGGGTTCTTCATCCATAAAATTTTTAAACTCTGAGCAATCCCTAGCTAAGCTTTATAAATCAATATCTTATTACTTTAACACAGCCTAATAATTAAAAAAACTCAAGCCTGCTTACGTAACTCCCTAATCGTCTCGTAAGCCTCTGTTATTTGCTGCGTCTTCTCTTTCGCTATTTTCATCATTTCATCCGGTAGGCCTTTAGAAACTAATTTATCAGGATGGTGTTGACTTATCAGGCGCCGATACGCCTTTTTTACCTCAGCATCACTGGCTGACTCACTGACACCTAGAATAGAATATGCCTCTTCAGGTGTTGACCTACTTTGTTGATGCGTTCCACGACGCTGACTAGCACCTAGCATCCGTTTTAGCTGTTCATATGCAAAATGAGGAATACCTAAGCGACCGCAAATATGCTGCAGAATCTCATCTTCTGAGTCATCCAGCACACCATCGGCAAATGCTGCTTGAAGCTGAACCTCAATAAACATTCTAATTAAATTTTTCTGATGCTGACACGCTTTCTTAAACGTCTCCAGCTCTTTATCTAAGTTAAAGCTTTCTTCTTTACCACGGTTAAACTCTGCAATCGCCTCGTTTTGCATGCTCGCAGACAATTCCATTTGCGCCATGACTTTTTTGGCCATTTGGATTTCTTCACGAGACACTTGCCCATCTGCCTTTGCAATGTGCCCCATAATGGCAAACGTCGACTTAAAAAATATTTTTTTAATCCGTTGCTGGCGTTCTGGGTCAAATGGATTTTGTGCCATTCCCGTATCAAACTTATGACCAATATAAACACCCAACAGAGCACCTAACGTACCAAACGCCATAAAACCAAACACCCCACCCAGTAATTTCCCTGTCCATCTCATCACTCAACACCTTTTACTTGCAAAATTATTAATAAAATTAGATCATTAGCAGCTTTTTTACTAAGCATACTAAATCAAATGACTATTCCAGCTTCCTTACTCGATGCCAACCTAAACAGCCTGCCACTTATCCATAAAGGAAAAGTTCGCGACATTTATGATATTGATGATAAGCACATGTTAATTGTTACCACCGATCGTTTATCTGCGTTTGACGTTATTCTACCCGATCCTATTCCTGGCAAGGGGATTGTGCTAAACGAAGTCTCTGATTTTTGGTTTAAAAAGCTATCAAAGCTTATCCCAAACCAGTTATCTGATTTAACACTCGATCAAGTTCTCGACAATAAGCAGGATTGTGAGCGCCTTGAAAAACGTGGCATTATTGTCAAAAAACTAAATCCTTTACCTATCGAAGCCATCGTACGCGGCTATCTAATCGGCTCAGGCTGGAAAGATTATCAAAAAACAGGGCAAGTATGTGGCATTCAGTTAGCTGAAAATTTACAGCAAGCCTCTCAACTTCCTGAACCGCTCTTCACACCTTCAACGAAGGCTGCGGTTGGCGATCACGATGAAAACATCTCTTACGAAGAAACTGTTGAGTTATTAGGTGAAGACTTAGCCAAGCAAGTGCGTGATATTAGCTTAACGTTGTACACAACCGCTGCTAAATATGCACTAGAGCGCAACATTATTATCGCTGACACTAAATTTGAATTTGGTCTTGATGATGACGGCGTTTTACATCTTATTGACGAGGTACTCACACCTGACTCATCACGCTTTTGGGATGCAAAGGAGTACAAAGTTGGCACAAGCCCAGCAAGTTTCGACAAGCAAATTGTTCGCGATTATTTAGAAACATTAGACTGGAACAAAACTGCTCCTGGGCCTAGGTTAAGCGATGAAGTTGCAGAAAAAACTGCCCTTAAGTACCGCGAAGCTTATAGCATGCTTACCGCTTAGTACTACGCTAAAACAGGCTCTACTTGTTGGCTAATATTCGCTTCTAATTCAAGCATATTGGGCACAATGACTATTTGTTCATTAAGCATTCCATAAAAATCAATAAACGTTGGGTTCAACCCTTGCATTGGCTTTGGCATCAAACTGTCAGGTTTTAACAAAGCCAAGCGGGGCACCCCTGTTGCCCGAATGGCAAGGTACTTATACTGGCTGTGCTCAGATAAAAATGCCAACACAATAAGCCTTGGCCTTTTTGGCACGCTGGATACTTGTGAATTTATTGCTGTGTCCAGCGACAGCATCGGAAGCATTTCGTTAGCCCATTCAATCTCACCTAACATCCAGTCTGGTGTGTTATCGACAGGGCGGATATTCCGCTCAGAAATAATTTCAACTAAAGCCGAGTGAGGCAGGATTAATGCGCCTGATGCTATTGGCAACAATATCGATCTAATCATAGTTTCATTAGCTGGCATACTGACTCTCCAATAAACCTTTTATGCTGGCAACCAATAACTTACTATCAAACGGTTTGCCGAAATAATCACTCACACCAATGTCCTTAGCATGGTTCTTATGTTTTTCACCCGTCCTTGATGTCACCATTACAATTGGGCAATCGCTGATTCCATTAGTATGTCGGATATGCCGAGCCAGCTCAAAACCATCCATACGTGGCATTTCTACATCCAGCAAGAACAGGTCAGGTTGAATATCGGTCAGCTTCTCAACCGCATCGATTCCATCACGGGCATCTATCACCTCATACCCCTGTTTTATTAATAGTCTAGTTGCCACTTTTCTAAACGTAATTGAATCATCTACAATCATGATTAATGGCGCTGCTGCTATCTCTGAGGTTACGGGGGTCGGCTTCTTATCCATACCTTGTGGCACACCAATCGAGGCAAGAGCTGGCAAATCTAACATCAAGACAATATCACCTTCATCGGACACTGTTGAGCCAGACAACCAAGAGATCATATCTAAGTGTAAACCGAGCGGTTTAACCATCACCTCTTTATTACCCACCAATTGATCGACAACTATCGCATGTTTTTCCTGTCGAGACCCCATCAACAAAACATGCATAAAGCGTGCGTCACTGGAAAGTACTTGACCTTCGCCGTAGCCCAAAAGTTGCGATAAATCATGCAATTGATAGTCTTTCCCTAAGTAATCTAATGTGGGCTGTTGTTGAGTTAGCCCACGCTGCAACAACTCCGTAGGAATACGCGCAACGGATTGAATAAAATTATTTGGAATACCATACTGTACTCCATTTGCCTTCACCATTAACGCCATATTAATAGCCATCGTATACGGAAAAACTAGGTGGAATGAAGCACCTTTGCCTGCCTCGCTTTCAATAATTAACTCACCACCAATACCACGTACAGTATCATTAACAATATCCATACCGATGCCACGGCCTGCCAATGTTGACGCTTCATCTAAGGTTGAAAACCCAGGCTTGAGAATCCACTGCATTAACTCTTGGCCGGATACATTATCATCTTCGTTAAGGTAGCCCAGTTTTAATGCTTTTTCTTTAACCTTGGTAAGATCTATGCCTGAGCCATCATCTGAAATAATAAGGTGAATTTCGGATCCTTCACGCGTCAAGTCGAGCGTTATACTTGCCTCTTTGGCTTTACCATTTGCTACTCGCACCTCAGCAGGCTCTATACCATGAGCCATCGCATTTCTAATCACATGCTCGATCGGTGTTTGCAGCTGGTTCAAGATATAACGGTCTATTTCTGTTTCACCACCGCGCACAAGCAACTTCGTGGGCTTATTCAAGTCGGCCGATAACTGCCTAACTAAACGCTCAAAACGGGGACCATAACGAGAGAAGTCAATCATTCGAGTCTTAAGCAAATCACCCATTAAAGTGTCTGTCAACGTGCTCTCTTTTTGCATGAGTAAGGCTATATCATCATCAGAAGCTAACAAGCTATCTCGAATATCCTCTAAATCGGTAATACTTTCTAATAATGAACGTGACAACTGCTGAATATGTGTATACCGGTCTAGCTCCAATGGATCAAAATCAGTTTCTTCGGCTTCCTTATCCACCTTAAATAACACTTGCGCTTCTGTCTCGATATCGAGCGCTCTTAATTGTTGCCCTAACCTTTCAATAGTCAATGTTAACTCTTTAATTTGGTACTCACGTTCCTTATTCTTTTCACTGAGTTGAGCTTGCGATACGTTGACCTCACCTACATCGGCGATTAGCCTGTCCAATAGAGTATTAGATACTTTAATCCCCTGCTCTTTAGTGCCATTAGTGCTAACGGCTGGCTTCATAACTTTTTCAATTAATGAGGGGATCACAGCTTCTTTATTTATCGCTGGTTTTCTTACCTCCTGCTGAACCAATGCTTGCTCACTAGCAACAGTCTCAGTCCCTTCAACATCCCTTAATAAGTTGATGAGCGACGAATAATACTCCTCTTGTCCACCTTTATCAGCTTGCTGAAGCCCTACCAGCAACCCATCAGAAATTTTCAACAATGTTGATAGTAACGGTGCAGTCAATAACATATTACGCTCTTGGTAATCTTCTATTAACGATTCAACCTCGTGCACAACTTCACCAAACCCATTAAACCCGACCAAAAGTGAACTACCTTTTAAGGTATGCAGGATATGCAAGGTTTTACCTAAGTAACTGGTATCATTAAGGCTTTCCTTCCATTTTTTAAATAACTCACTAATGTCTTCCAGCAGCTCCGTCCCTTCCTCAACAAAGACTGCTTGCATTTCAGCATCGTCTTCAATATTTTCGCTTACTCGTGTATCTCTAGAAGTAAATGGCAACAACTCAGCCACTGGTCGCTCTTGCGCAGCGGTCACAGGTGTTTCTTCTAACGGCCCACTCAACATCTCGTCCTGCTCTATTACAGGGTCAATATTATCTTCAACCTCACTACTCAACTGTTGTGATAAGCGTACGGCCAATGCTTTCACTTTCTCAGAAATAATCGCTTGTAACGGCTTATATTCAGGAGACGGCATTAACGGTTTATGTAACACCTGTACTTGTTGAGCCGTAATGTTCAAGTAGTCAGCCAGTATTGAATAAAAACCAATACGTTCAACGGCAACATTATTTTCGTATAATTCACGAATATAGTCACAAAACACCCCACTTAATGCCTCAACATCATCGATATGGGACATGGATGCACTGCCATGTATGGTATGTAACGCTCTAAATAGGTCTTCATTAACAGACACTTCATCCTGCTCAACATGCTCTTCCATGAACTGGCTAATCGCAGCCAAATGAACTGTTGTTTCATTAGAGAAAATCTCGCATAGCTCAGCGTTTACCAATTCCTTATTGCTTGCAACATCTATCGGCTCAGCATCACTCTCAAGACCACCCAACGTTACATTGCCAGCTTCAAATGAAACGCTCGGCAACTCGCCTTTTCCAAATGCTTCAGCAGCCGAGATGAATTGACTCATGTCTTCTAAGCTTGGACGTTCACCATTAATTTTTTCTACCCAACCCGGTAACGAATTAGCAAAGCTCTCGACTAAAGCGACCATTCCGTCATTAATACCTAGCTCTCCTTCAAGAACTTGGTTAAGCATATTTTCAATCGGCCATGCCGTTTCAGATATAAATTCGACCTTTGCTAAACGGCCACTACCTTTTAATGTGTGAAATGCGCGCCTCACATCTTTTAAGGTCTCCTCATCAGCTACATTCACTTTCCAACGGGCTATATCAGCAAACAACTCAACACTAATTTCGCTGACTTCTTCAGTAAATATTTCTAGTATTTCGGCATCATCATCGTTATT
Organism: Thalassolituus sp.; assembly: GCA_029212275.1. Classification (GTDB taxonomy): domain Bacteria; phylum Pseudomonadota; class Gammaproteobacteria; order Pseudomonadales; family Oceanobacteraceae; genus Thalassolituus. Next base: position 6,381 of record JARGOI010000024.1, on the reverse strand, counting down.
GAATTCTTGCTCTTCGTTAATATTAAGAGCCAGGGTGTCTACTGCTTGCTGTTCTTCCACACTAGTATCAGCAACTGGATGATGTTTTATAGCCTCAACTCGGCTAACCAGAAACTCTCCGGCACTTTGTGCTAACGATAACGCAGCGTTTGCAACCGATGTATTATTGACAATATCTTCTAATATATACTCCACCGAAGAGACCACATCTGCTATACAAGAAATCTCTTGATCATCCACCTGATAACCACTATTAGCCATCACTGCAGAGATAAAAGACCGACAATTAGCAATAAACTGGGCAGGTTCCTCAAGGTCAATGAATTGACACGCTGCTTGTGCATTATTTAGTAACTGATTTATCTCAGACCAACGCACATCAGCTCGTTTATCTTGATCAAGGTCTTCCGTAACAATCTCTTTAACCGCAACCAGTTCAGCTAACGTTGCCTTGGCTGTTGTTACGTTTAAAGGAATATCTTCCTCTAGCACGTCAGGCTCGTCGTTTTGGTGATTAGTATTACCAACCCCCTCTGATCTAGACTGAATGGATGCCAGCTCTTCATCAATCTTCAGCCAGTCTTCAGCCAACGCTAATAATTGAGAGTCCTCAGAATCTGACGCACCATAAACACAAAAGGCTAAACGACGCACAAAATCTGCAATAACAGCAGACAATACTTGCTCACCAACAACCGATAATGTTTCCGCCCAACCTTCAGCAGCCCCTATAAAACTGTCTATTTCTTCAGCAGCTGGTTTATCATGGTCGACGATATCTTCTAACCAGTGCCTAATAGTTTTAAACTCCTCTCTTACAGCTGTAGCAATAGAGACCAACCCCTCAATGGCATGAATACTTTCGCTCTCTCCTAAATTCGTTTTTAAACCTAAGTCTGACTGTAATGTGACCACTCTTTCGTCTACTGGCGGCATTTTTGATACGAAATATAGCGTTTGACGAACTAGGCCTAGTTGCAAGCCCGTCGCCATTTTCTTCTCGCCTACACTGGCTAACAAACCGAGCTGCTTATCCATTTTATTGAACAACATCCTAACGTCCCTATCATCGGTCAATATTCCATCTTTAACGCCCGTTAATACTAAGCTGCTAGCTAAAAAATACAATTTAACCAACTCAATATTAGCAATATCGTGTATTGCTAACGTATGGTTTATTAAACGTTGTAAAGATGAGTCCCTAGCCGTACCGTTAAACCAAGCCACTAAACAACGTTGAAATTCTGGCCGAACATCGCGAGCTTGAAGGCCAATAGCTTTGTTGGCTTCATCCGTGTCTGTCGCTATCGGTATTGAAGAAATATCCAAAACATACAATAAAGACTTTTGAATATTTTGCTTACCTTGCCGTTTACGAAATACATCAATGAGGACGCCAATTCTCCGACTATCAACATTATATCCGTGACTTATATTGTCGATATGCTCATTCAACAACACCAAACCTTCCACTAGATCAACAACAGACCTTGCTGCAGACTCCGATGAGCGCTCCAGTCTAATATACTTTGCGACCTGACTCAGCTCCTTACATAAAATTGAGCCAACTTCATCACTCGCCACCTCTAAGTTATAGGAGAGTGTTTGCATAATCGTCTCAAAATTTTCTAGCGCATCATACTTAACGTCGGCTTGAAACCCATCGAGCAACGCCCGAGCTTGTTGAATCGATAATTGAAGCTCACCCTTAATCCACTTTATAGCGGCAAATTGCATGTTCTTTTGCATGATTGCTCTCTGTTATGAATTAGACGATTCCGTGCTCACTTCAGTCGGCAATGTAAACCTAGTGACAGACTCTTTAAGTAAGCCCGACAGACCTGACAACTGTCCAATTAATGACGTTGTTTCACGCGTCTCCGAAGCTGATTTAGTGGTAGCCCCATGAATCACACCCATCGATTCACTAATTTCGCTAGTCCGGTTTGACTGCGTTTCTGCTTGGTCCGATAAAGCCGACACTTTAACAGCCAACTTAACGGATGTTTCTTCAATTTGGGATAACGATATGCCAGCTGCCTCAATTCTATCCGAGCCCGATACTACCTCTGATGTACTTGACTCCATCGACTGAATCGCCTCACTGGCATCAGATTGAATCGTTGTAATCAAGCCTTCAATTTGGTGGGTTGCTTGACTTGACCGCTCAGCTAACCTTTGTACCTCATCAGCCACCACTGCAAACCCTCGCCCAGCTTCACCAGCCATTGCCGCCTGCATAGCAGCATTAAGCGCCAGCAAGTTAGTTTGATCTGCAATATCACTAATAATTTCAACGATATCACCAATTTCTTGTGAGCTCTCACCCAACCGCTTAATGCGTTTAGAGGTCTTTTGAATCTGTTCACGTACATTGCTCATTGATTCAATCGAGTCCTTCACCACTTTAGCTCCATCATGAGCCACTGTAGCCGAATTATTTGCTAAACCGGTTGCTTCTTCAGCCTCTTCAGCCATTTGTTGCACATCCATAGCAACTCTCGACACTGTTAGGTTAATATCTGATATCCTTCGTTCGTTATCATCATTAGCCGCTGCTAACGATTGAGTTAACACCTCGGTTTTAAGTGTCGTTTCTGTCACCTGAGTAGCTGAGCTTTGAATAGTCTGAACCAATGAGCGGAGCTCCTCCACCGTATAATTAATCGAGTCAGCAATCGCTCCAGTAATATCCTCAGACACTCGAACCTCTTGAGATAGGTCACCGTCGGCAAGACTAGAAATATCATCCAACAAGTTCATAACAGCATCTTGATTGTCCATAAATGCTTTTTGTGCAAGCTTTTCCCTGTTCCGACTTGCCACAATCATCTCACGCCCCATCAAAATTAGAAAAAATAGCGTACTCAAGCCTAATATTGTCGTCAATGAATGATCAATGTACCAATTAAACAAGTATGGGTGCGCTTCACCTCGCTCAACTACTTCTTTTATTTTATTAAGATCACTTTGCAACGCACTAGAATAATATATCGCACCACTCATTTCTTGCACTAAATTGAGCGAATTATTATCGACATTTATTTTTACTTGATCAAATCTTTGATAAACCGTTCTCGCTTTAGTCACTAGACTTGAAGTTATGTCTGAAAAACGTTCTGGTAACGGTGGCAACCCAGTTACTTCGTTACCTTCGGAAAACTTCTCCGCTAACTCTTTCATATGGCGAGCCTTCTCGCTCAATTCAGTCATTATTCTTATTTCACCGTTAGAGGCCTGCATTACCAACGGTATTATGGCCTGCGAAGTAATCCCAATTTGGTATGTTGCATCCAAATATTCCTTATCATGCTGCTCCAATTTGTTGACATATATAAACGACACTATTGTTCCCACAAGAAACACTGCTATCAACACACCATAGACATGTAGCGCGGAAATATTTAATAACTTTTTATTCTCCATGTGATCGCTCCTTAATCTTTTATTTAATACGTTAATGTTAAGAAATTTGTTTGACTTAAAAGCTCTTTAAAATCAAATAAATATATTTTTTTACCCTGTATATTGACCCACTTATCTGTATCCGTTTTACTCCAGCTAAATGTATCCAAACCATTATGAGGTCCTTCATGTATCTCCGACACATAAGAAACAGCTGACACGTTAGAAACCAATAGGGCAAATACCAATTGCTCATACCTAATAATCATCAAGCGACTATTTTTATTGACGATAGACGGCGTATGGTTGCTCAGTATAGAAAAGTCAATAACAGGAAGTACTTCACCGCGAACTTCAATCATACCTAACGCCCAATCGTGAGAGCGGGGTAAAATTTGCGGCTGCTTATATAATATAGTTTCTACCGCCACACCCACTTTAACTGCGAAGCTTACGTCCCCCACATCAACTTGAACAACGCTGATACCAACCTTTTCTTTATTAACAACTTGTAGAGCCGACTTATTGCTTAAGTACTGCTGATCCAGCGAGCTAAGCAAATCATAGGGGTTAACTTGTTGTTCTAAAATAACCATCGCATTACGGTAATAAACGGTTAATGGTATTGATCAGTAATGACTCATCAATAGGTTTAAATAAGTAATCTTTTGCACCTTGCTTTTCACCCCATAGCTTATCAGTTGGCATAGATTTATTACTTAAAATGACCACTGGGATATCTTTTGTTTCTGGGTCCTTTGATAGTGACCTTGTTGCTTTAAAACCATTTAAACCGGGCATCACAACGTCCATCAGAATCAACGCAGGCTTTTCTTTTTTTGCCATGCTTATACCCTCATTACCATCCTCGGCCGTTATAAATGGGTATTTATGCTTTTTAAGCAAATTAGTAATAATATGCATTTCTGTCGGTGAATCATCGACCACTAAAATTTGTAACATACAAGTCTCCCTAATTAAGCAGTGGCTAAACTTTCATTGCTAGAAAACTTATTAATGCTTTCTAACAAACTAGCTTTTGTAAACGGTTTAGTTAAGTAATCATCAGCGCCCACAACCCGCCCTTTGGCCTTATCGAAAAGGCCACTTTTACTTGACAGCATCAGCACTGGAATATTTTTATAACGATGATTTTGCTTAATTAAAGCGCATGTTTGGTAGCCGTCTAACCGAGGCATTGTGATATCGACAAAAATTAAATCGGGCTGGTGCTCGGAAATTTTACACAACGCTTCATAGCCATCACTGGCCAAAATTACATTATGCCCAGATTCTTTTAAATACAGCTCAACAGACTTTCTTATTGTTTTACTGTCATCAATTAACATCACCTTCATACGTCCTCCTTAACGCTTTAATTTAGAAATGTTTACACTCTATTTCTAATAGTTTTTTCTAGTTAAGTAAAAGCCTAGCTTAAGGAGATTATTTTATTGTTAATTCTTTTATTATTGAGAACCTGGTCACATTCTTTATCTACACTTTTAGCAATATACTTTCTTAGGCAAAAAAAATGGACGCCGAAGCGTCCATTTTTTTCTTTATTGCAGAGTTATTATTTATTCGTAAACTCTGGGTATGCCTCCATACCACATTCACTAAGATCAACACCTTCGTACTCTTCTTCCTCTGATACTCTAACACCCATAATCGCTTTTAGTACGCCCCAAACAATCAAGCTGCTAACAAACACCCAACCGAAAATAGTCGCAGCACCAATTAGTTGACCAGAAAAACTTGAGCCATCATTTGTTAACGGCACCAATAGAAGGCCTAACAAACCACAAGTACCATGAACTGAAATGGCGCCGACAGGATCATCAATTTTCAGCTTGTCTAAGCCAACAATTGATAACACAACCAACACACCACCAGCCGCACCAAATAGGGTCGCTTGAAGAGCCGTTGGGGTTGATGGTTCAGCCGTAATAGCCACAAGACCAGCTAATGCGCCGTTTAACAACATGGTTAAATCTGCTTTACCAAACATTATTCTAGCAACAATTAATGAAGCCATTGCACCACCTGCAGCCGCAGCATTGGTATTTAAGAACACCATTGCTACTGAGTTAGCACTGGCGATATCACCCAGCTTCAACACAGAACCACCATTAAAACCAAACCACCCCATCCATAAAATGAACGTACCTAAAGTTGCCAGTGGCAAATTTGCACCTGGAATAGGGTGAATTTCACCATTTGCACCGTATTTTCCTTTACGAGCGCCTAGTAATAAAACACCGGCTAAAGCAGCAGCAGCACCAGCCATATGCACAATGCCTGATCCAGCAAAATCTGAAAAGCCAAGGTCGCCTAGATTATACATACCAAAAACATCCGCTCCATTCCAAGTCCATGACCCTTCCATAGGGTAAATAAAACCCGTCATTACCACGGCAAAGACAAGAAATGACCAAAGCTTCATCCGCTCAGCAACGGCGCCAGAAACAATCGACATTGCCGTTGCTACGAACACTACTTGAAAAAAGAAATCAGATGCATTGGAATAAACTGATCCGCCATCAAAACCGGCTTCTTTTGATTCAGCTAAAACCGTTGCGGTTATTGCATCAGCAGTCGCCGCACCATCCAGTTCGATACCACTGAGCATTGCACCACCGCCATACATAATTTCATAGCCATACACTAAGTACATGATGCAAGAAATTGCAAATAATGCCACGTTCTTCGTTAAGATTTCTGCTGTATTTTTTGAACGGACAAGACCTGCTTCTAACATTGAGAAACCGGCTGCCATCCACATAACGAGCGCACCGCACATTAAGAAATAAAATGTATCAAGCGCATATTGTAGTTCTAGTATTTGATCCACGTTGAGATCCTCCAATTATTTTAAATTAAAGCGCTTCAGCGCCAGTTTCACCAGTACGGATGCGAACTACTTTTTCAAGCTCAGTTATGAAAATTTTGCCGTCTCCAATTTTTCCAGTGTTT